>CAIWDQ010000026.1 GCA_903911455.1 uncultured bacterium | reverse complement strand
TTTTACTAATTTAACCTCTTTTATATACCAAGGTAATTGTATGTTTAATGCTATGCTAAATAGTTCCTCTGAATTCATAACTCTTTTTACAGGCAAATTTATTAATTTTTATTTACCCATACAAATCGTTATAGAACCGAAAATTCTTTTCAAACTCCTCTTTATTCATACTAAACAAATCAGGTCTGGTCCATGTTCTGTCCCTATATGCTTTATCGGGCTGATCAAGTTTAAAGATAGTAACTTCACCTTCGGCTGGTTCAGGCTCGCCATTAAGATTAGTCATTGAGATAGTGAAAGTACTTTTATCTTTTCTTTCTAACTCAGACGGAATATTTATATCTGCTATCAAAGCATTATACCCAACACTAACCGAACTGCTTGAAGAATGTGTTTCACCATTTATATCACTTACATCTACATTTATAGTATAATCAAACACAGGGTTTGTATTTTTATCAATACTTTGATCAGCTAAAGCTGTGAATTCAATTTTAAACTCACCTTTATCATCTGTTACACAATCACCACTGGTGATCTCAACTGATTCTGCAGAATAATTATAACTCCACCACCATTGATAATAAGGGAATCTGGTTTTGCGGGTAACACGGTATTTTACTTTAGCATCATCCAGAATATTGCCTGCATATGCTTTAGCAATTCCTGTTACTATTACCTTTTCATTCAGTTTATAACTGCCTTTTACAGGATTAAAACTTACATCAAACTTAGGTCGTTTATACTCCTCAACATTAAAAGTACAATTGCCTGTACCATTACTAATAGTCATTCTTCCGGTAAGGCCTGTAGTTGGTGCAGTGAAACTTCCACTAAACGAACCATAATCATTGGTACGAAGATTTAATTCACCAACCTTTTGTCCATTAACATCATTAAAAACAACCGTCACAGCATGATCTGCTACTATCGTTTTATTCTCTCCACTAGTTTCAATAACAATACCTTTAAAATATATAGTCTGCCCCGGACGATAGATTGACCTGTCAGTAAAGAAATAGGTAGCAATTGTATTGATAGTTGCAGGTGTATTATAAGCATATTGAGAAAAGTAGTTATTAGTGATATATCTGTCGTTGCCAGCATTAAAATCAAAGTAAAAATATTTATAATAGCTTTTTGAAGTAAGAACCGGCACTTCAAAATAACCATCATTATCCGAAGTAAACTCTTTCCAAAGTTTATTTTGATACGTTCGGGAACTATTATCATAATCTCTGGTATATGCCTTTGCTGTAACTCCTTTTATCCCTTCACCGTTATCCCTGTTAAGCACATAATAGTCCATATTACCTTTGTTTTCCCTTCGTGTAATATAACTAAGGTTTGTTACCCAGAAAGTATTGCTTGTAACTATCTGCTCTTTACATGTAAAATCCTTGTTGGTTGAGGCAAGTATAACATAATAACCTAATGGTAGCTCAGGTATCTTTATCTCAGTTCTATGCGATTGATAATCTCCATCATTACTCAGTTGAGTTCTCCATTCTTTAACTACATCCAAAAGAAGATAACTATTGATAAGCTGTGTTGAATTTAGTTTATCTCTTAATGCCTTATCTTTTTCAGGATCTATTTTTAGAATCTTAAAATAAACATTATTTAAATTCTTATGATTTAACATAGAAAGTATAGGTTTATCAGGAACGTTTGCTTCTTCAAGTGTGAGTGAAATGGAAGTTTTCCTTATTTCAATCAATGCATTTCTGCACAACTGGGCTCCATAGCTTTTAGGGAAACGTTTGATAGCATTTTCATAATATTGATAGGCTGTTTTAACATCCCATTTAAATCTTTGAGAAACTAAAGGATCATATTTAGCACCACTTTGTCCATATTGTTCTCCTATCTTATAAGATATCTCAGCCGACATTGAATCATCTATATATCTCTTTTCTAATTTAATCAATGCATATAAATATATACTATCTTTATCATTAATTTTAATCTTAGATCTTACAAAATCCAACCTCTTTAATTCTACATCTATCAATGCTTCGGGATTTGCATCATTAAGATGGAATTCAACCAGATCCTGCAAAAGCTTTATAGCATAATAATCTCTTGAAAGGGTATCTTTACTTCTGATATTATACTTTGCAAACTGTAATGAGGGAGCAAAATACTCTGCATTATTCATTTCAAAATGATCGGCAGGACGTGTAAGATTATAATCTTCATTCATCAAAAAATCTATAGCTTTATGTGCTAACAAATCATATAAAGTTGGTCGGAATTGACGACTATTCATTCCTTTTTCGATGATAGCATCTAAGTTATCTAGCCCAAAAGCCTTTAGCTCCTGAGCATTTCGTAATGATCGTTGATAATTAAGTATTATTTCGTACAATAACTTTCGTACATCCCATACTTTAATATCTTTCTGATCAAAGTTAACTGTCTGACTTCTATCAAGTATTTTATATCTGTTATTACTATAATAATTGTAGTATTGATCGGCAAGTATTGAGTATAAAATATTCTTTGCAGGGAAAGTAGCTGTCTTTATTTCGCTTTCCAGATCTTTAATATTCTTAACAGTAAATTCCTCTTCATAGTCAGTGCTTAAACGCATCTTACAAAGCACTGCTTTAATATATTGTGAAGTGTTTTTGCTTTGCTTACTCTCGTTATAAATAGTATTAACTATCTGTTGAGCCGATTTGGGCAAGCCTTTATTGATAAAATTATCAATCTTTTTCCATTCGTCAGTATATTCTTCTTTACCTGTCAATTGTTTTTGAGGATTGTTTTTATTCTGACTGTAAATAACGTTTACAGTAAACAGCATCAACATTAGGATGATAACTGAGGTAAAAATGTTTTTCTTCATGAACTGTTTATTTATTTAAAAGATGATAACAAATTTTATGCTAATCTATTTTAGTTGGATAAGCACAACAAAGATACTCTTAATAAAATTCTAAACGAAGAGACTTTAAATATTATTATAAACAAATCAGTTAAAGGTAGCTTTAATAAAGTTTACGGTTGGGAGTGGAAGAGGCTTTTAGTTTACATTTGGAGATTTGGTGATATAGTGATTTGGTGATTTAATAATTTAATGAATTTGATATTCATACTTATAAGCTTTAACATTAAGGTGTTTTGGTTTGATTTTGATTTCAAAACCGTTGTTTGTGTAATCATTGACGTTGACTCGGCAGTCGGAGGCGTTGACTCGGCAGTCAGAGGCATTGACTCGACAGTCAGAGGCGTTGACTCGACAGTCAGAGGCGTTGACTCGACAGTCAGAGGCGTTGACTCGGCAGTCGGAGGCAGTAACTCGACAGTCAAAGGCAGTAACTCGGCAGTCAGAGGGTCCGACTCGTCAGTCAAAGGTATTTCCCTCTTAAACTTTACCTTTCCTCTTTTACCTAATAGTCTAAACAACTAAACTCCTAAAAGCCTTTATCAATTCATTATGTACATCAAACTTTTTATTTACCTTTGCAGCAATTATAATATCACAATCATGATAAAGAAACTATTCATTTTAAGTGTTCTCTTCTTTAGCTTTAGTATTCTAAAGGCGCAAAATATAACTATTGTCAATAATGGGAAGAGTGATTACTGCATCGTTGTTCCTGCAAAGGCGAGTACTTACGAAATGACTGCTGCTAAATTGCTGCAGGAGTACATTCAAAAGATTTCGAAGTGTGAGTTACCTATTGTTACGGATAAAAATCAATCGAAGAAACAAGAGATACTCATTGGTTTAACTAATCGCACCAAAGATAATATCATTAAAAATAAAAAGAAAACCCTTAAGGAAGATGGTTACTATCTTTTTACTAATGAAGAAAAACTTCTGATACTTGGAGGCTCCGGCAAAGGTATTATATATGGTGTTACAGGCTTCCTGGAAGACTATCTGCATTGCCGCAGGTATTCGCAGACCTATGAATTCATTCCCGCCAAGGGGACAATTACAATCCCAATGATTGACGACACTCAGATACCACCTGCCGACATCAGGATAGTGCATTGCGAGTTTACTAAGGATTCTACGTATGAATACTTCCGTAAACTTGTTGAGATTAAAGATATATGGAACGATGGCGCTTATCATGGTTATTTTGTGCATACGCTGCAAAGGATAATTCCTTCGGATAAATATTTCAAGACACATCCTGAGTATTTCTCTGTAGTGAATGGCGTGCGCGTTCCATGGGGGCAATACTGCCTTTCTAATCCTGAAGTGTTGAAGGTTGCCATTGCACACATGAAAGAGCAGATTACTAAGCATCCGAACATTAAATATTGGTCGGTAAGCCAGAATGATAACTATTATAGTTGTGAGTGCGACAATTGCAAGGCTATTGATTTGGAAGAGGGCTCGCCTTCGGGCTTAATGATCCGCTTTGTGAATGAGATTGCAAAAGCATTCCCTGACAAGGTAATCACTACACTCGCTTATCAGTACACCCGCAAGCCGCCTTTAAAGACTAAACCGCTGGATAATGTTATGATAACGCTGTGCACGATTGAACTTAACCGTAGCAAACCTATTGAGACTGACACTTCAAGTGCGGGCTTCTGCAAAGAGATCATTGATTGGGGTAAGCTTACCAAAAAGATAATGCTTTGGGATTATGAAACTGAGTTCTCCAGTTCGTTTGGGCCCTTCCCTTTGTATAATACGCTTCAGCCCAACATACAGTTCTTTACTAAGAACAATGTGATGGCTCATTTTCAGCAATGCAACGGTAAGCATAGCGAAAACTTCGGCGAACTTAAATGTTATTTGTTGAGTAAGCTTTTGTGGAATCCTTATGCTGATGTTGATATTATTATTAATGACTTTATGAATGGTTTTTATGGTGATGCGGCCATGTATCTCCGCCAGTATTTTGATATGTTGCATAGTGAATGCAAGAAGGCTGACATCCATCTTGATATTTATGGCAATCCAGTGTGGTTAGCTCAGAATATTTTATCTGACATCAATATGATAAAGTACAATCAGTTGTTTGATAAAGCTGAGAAAGCGGTGGCATCCAATCCCGAAGTATTGGGCAGAGTGAAGGCCGCTCGTTTGCCTATCATGTTCTCGGCGATGGAGATTGCTAAATCTGATTTGTTCGGGCCAAGAGGGTGGTATAGGGAAGTGAATGGCAAGTATGTGAAGAAACCTGAGATGAATAAGATGCTTGAGGACTTTTATGCGCTCTGCAAACATGATTCTATTCAGGCTTTGAACGAAAAAGGACTTACTCCCGAGTTTTATTACAACAGTACTTTACGTACTATTGATGTGCAGGTTGAAGGCAACTTAGCTTTTAAGAAGAAAGTGTTGTGCTATCCTCAACCCGACCCGAAGTATTATGGTATGGGGCCTCAATTGCTTACTAATGGCGTAAGAGGCAACGAAGATTATAAGATTAACTGGCTGGGCTGGGAAGATTTGGATGCTAGTATTGTTGTTGACATGGACAGCATTACAACGATGAACGAAGTGAGTATAAGTACGCTGCATCTGCCCGATGTGTGGATCATTCATCCTACGTCTGTGGTTTGTCTGGTGTCTGACGACAATATTAATTATAAGTTTGTGGACGATCTAAAACCTGATGCTGATCTTAAATACAAAACCGATATTCATAACTTTACTTTTAATCTGAAGAACACCAAAGCCAAATATATTAAATTTAATCTTACTAGTGTAAAGAAACTCCCATTGTGGCATGCATATAAAGGCAGCAAGGCGTGGATATTCGTTGACGAAATAACCGTTAAGTAATTATGAGTTATGAATTATGAATGGGGATTAAAAACAATAAGAAAAGTTATTTTATTTACTAGTACTTTGTTTAAAGCATAAAACAGTTTTGATATTTTTATGTGTTTTGATGATTTAATATCATGTTGAATTATTTATTTTGTTTGTTGATATGAAAAAACGATGTGCAAAAGTAAAAAAG
>CAIWDQ010000025.1 GCA_903911455.1 uncultured bacterium | reverse complement strand
TTTTACTAATTTAACCTCTTTTATATACCAAGGTAATTGTATGTTTAATGCTATGCTAAATAGTTCCTCTGAATTCATAACTCTTTTTACAGGCAAATTTATTAATTTTTATTTACCCATACAAATCGTTATAGAACCGAATTTTAATAAAATAAAAACAAAAGAACATTTATTAACCCTGTATTTCATAATTAGGCACGACATTTATGTCGTGTAAAATGACAACAAATACATTTGGCCTTAAGGCCAACAATCATCAAATTATCTTACAACGCCCTGAAGGACGTTGCTAATCATTAAAACATCAGGAAAAGCCCAAAGGTTCATTCATTATTCAAGCCCCTAGCCCTCTTCGGCAAGTTCATGGACATAGCTAGGATTAATGCATAAAAAAATTAAAACAAAATAAAAACAAAAGAACATGAAGAATGAAATAAATATCGTAATTTTGCATTATGGAAAATAAATATGACGAGTGGTATTTTCAATCAGATTATGATTATGAAACTGCAGTTGATATGTTCAAATCAGGCAGATATGTTTACTGTATTTTTATGTGTCATTTATCTTTGGAGAAAGCTTTGAAAGGATTGTTAATAAAAAAAACAGATGAGTATCCATCAAAATCTCATAGCTTAGTTTATTTTGCTGATAAAATAGGATTAGAAATGACTGAAACGAATTCTGAATTCCTTTTCATGCTAAACAAAATCTCTGTCCCAACCCGATATCCTGATGATTTAAGAAAACTTGTTAATGCGTATTCAAAAGAAAAAACAGAATCTATTTTAAACCAAACTAAAGAAGTTCAAATATGGATAAAACAACAATAAACGAGGTAGTTGATTTTCTAAAACAATCCTTAATAAATAGTGGCATTCACGTTGATTCTATAGCATTATTCGGTTCGGCTTTAAATGGAAATATGAACAACGACAGTGATATTGATTTAATAATAATATCATCAGACTTTAGTAACTTAGATTTGTTTGAAAGAGCAAAATTAACAATGAAACCTGAAACCGACACTTTTAAAAAATATAAAATACCTATGGATATTATTAATCTTTCGCTTGAGGAATATAATGATTCAAAGACCAGATTATTTTATCAAAGTAAAATAGTAGCTTAATATCAATATCCCATAATAATATCGTAAGTTTGCATTAAGTTTTCAAACAACATAATGACAAAGAAAACTAGAAGAAGTTTTATTAAAAAGAGTATCTTTGTAAAAATTTAATTGCTATGGAAACATTATTAATCGACATAATAAACCCTAAAGCTAAAGCTCTTTTACAAGATTTAGCTGATATGAATTTGATAAAGATAAAAAAAGAAAAAGTTAAAACCGAATTTATAGAGCTAATTGAGAAACTAAGAAATAACTCTGATGAAATTCCTTCAATCGATGAAATTACAAATGAAATCGAAAAAGCAAGGAAGGAAAGATATGAAAAGCATTAAAGTTGTACTGGATACTAATATATGGATTAGCTTTTTGATTACAAATAACTTTAATGCTATTGACCAACTTATAAATGAAGGGAAAATAAAACTGTTATTCTCTGAAGAATTGATAGAGGAGTTTGTTACAGTAGCTAAAAGACCGAAATTTACTAAGTATTTTACAAACTCAGATATTATTGAAATTATCAACTTGTTTAACTCTTATGGAAAATTAGTTAAGGTTAAAACAAATAATACTGATTGCAGAGATTTAAAAGATAATTTCTTACTTAATCTTTCTATTGATGGTAAAGCAGATTACCTAATTACAGGTGATTCTGATTTATTAATCTTAAACAAAATCAAAAATACAAAGATTATTACTTTTAGAGAATTTATTAAGATTATTACTTAATTAGTGTTATTTTACAAATAGAATTGAAATAATATCGTAAGTTTGCATTAAGTTTTCAAACAACATAATGACAAAGAAAAACCTTCGCAACGAAACCATAATAAGCTATATCGGACTGGCAATCTTAATGCTGTTGCTGATAATTATCCGTAGTAAATTCCTTACAATGCCTTTTGAGCGCGACGAAGGTGCTTACAGTTATTATGGCAAGCTATTGCTTGAAGGAAAGATACCTTACAGAGATTTCTACGAACAGAAATTCCCCGGATTATTCTACTTCTATGCAATATTTGTAGCACTTTTTGGCGACACCGTAAAAGGAATGCACGCAGGTTTTATCGTCCTCAACCTTGCAACTACAGGCATCCTTTTTGCCACAGCTAAAAAATTATTTTCGCCCTTATCGGGATTAATCGCCGCAATCAGCTTCGGCATCCTATCACTCACCCCATATTTAAGCGGTTTCACGGTACAGTCAGAGCACGGCGTCGTGTTTTTTGCTTCGCTCGCCATGTTGATATTTGTATATTATTTGCAAAACCGGAAATGGTATCTGCAACTGTTAATGGGCACGGCAATGGGCTGTGCTTTTATGGTTAAAACTCCGGGATTGTTTTTTGTAGCATGGGGAGGCATCGCATTGATTATACAGTTTCTATATTTAAAAGAAAGAACAGTTAAGCTCTTTATCCGCGAAACAATTTTTTATGCAACAGGAGTTTTATTAGTTGTAGCTACACTCTTTTTTATTATATTTATAAAAGGCGCTTTAAGTGATATGCTCTTCTGGACGATTTACATCCCAAAACATTATGTAAACAAAATCCCTTTAGCAGATGGTATCAATAATTTTATCGGCTCAGGCAAAGCTATTTTCAAAGAGCATTTATTGTTTTGGATTCAGGGAATTATTGGTATTGTAATTTGTTTTTTTAGAATTATAAAATGGAGAGAGAAACTATTTATCCTCACTTTAGTCCTCTTTTCAAGCTTAACTATTATACCGGGGCTCTATTTTTATGGACATTACTGGATACAATTGTTGCCGGTAATCTCTATATTATCAGGCTTAACTTTCTTTGGATTTACTTCATTAATCAAACAAAAAATAGATACCAAAACTCTTGTCCCTGAGTATTTATACCTATTAATATTTTTACTTTTCACGATCAATCATATTTCACAACAACGTAGTTATTACTTTAAACCAGATTTTGATAAGATACAGAAATATGTTTATGGTGAGAATCCTTTCCCTGAGTCAATGGAAATAGCTAATTATATTAATGCACATAGTAAAGCAACTGATCAAATAGTTGTGATAGGTTCGGAGCCCGAAATATATTTTTACACACAAAAGAAATGCCCTTCTCGTCATGCTTATTTTGCAGCTTTGGTTGATAATATCCCAGAACATAGAGCCTGGCAAAGAGAGTTTGTTGCAGATGTTGAGAAAGCAGCTCCCAGATATTTCATTTATTTTAATCACAGTATTTCGCTCAATGTGCAATACTTTACTGATAAATATATCTTTGAATGGATTGATAAATATATAAATGATAATTACAAACTCATCGGCTTGGTTGATATGATTGAGGAGCAAAAGAGTATTTATGTGTGGAATAATGATATGAATAACTATAAAGCAAAATCTAAAAATACAATTCTAATCTATGAATTGAAGAAATAAAAGAGAGGATACTTCCCTCCTATCTCATTTATTTTATTTAATTTTGGGCAATTAATTGCATCTACATAATCTATAAGAAATCAAATGCTATTTAAAGAAATAATAGGACAACGCGAGATCGTAAACAAACTTATTCATACAATTAAAGATGGTAGGATAAGTCATGCTCAGTTATATTTAGGACCCGAAGGTTCAGGAAAATTATCTATTGCTATGGCTTATGCTCAGTTTGTTAATTGCGAAAATAAACAATATTATACTACCCAAACCGAACATGATTTAAAAGGAGATTCGTGTGGAGTTTGTCGCTCTTGTGTTAAATTTGCCAAGCTTGCTCATCCCGATCTTCATTTTATATTCCCAAATGCTACTACCAAGAAAGTAACAAGAAACAATAGCAGTGCTGATTTCTTAACCGAATGGAGAGAGTTCCTTATTGAAAAGAATTATTACATTACTCTTAACGAATGGTTCACAAAGCTAGGTGTTGAAAATAAACAGGGAGTTATTAATGTAAGAGATTGCACAGAAATCAATCACATATTAAGTTATAAAACGTATGAATCGGATTATAAGATTATGGTTATTTGGATGGTTGATAAGTTATTTCATTCTGCAGCTCCTAAGATTTTAAAGATACTTGAAGAACCTCCTCAGAATACTTTATTCTTGCTTATCGCGAATAATCATGATCAGATGCTTGCCACAATTTTATCGCGAACTCAACTGGTAAAAATACCGAAGATAAAAGATGAGGATATGATGAATACACTTATTAATAAGCATCATCTAAACGAAACAACTGCTTTAAGTATTACAAATCTTGCCGACGGAAGCTATAAAGAAGCATTAAATATTATTGAATCTGACGAGGGCGAAAGGTATTTGACAGATGTTTTTATAAGATGGATGCGTAACAGTTATGCTGGCAATCTTAATGCTTCCGCAAAAGGAGACATTAAAGGCTTAAATGAAGTAGTTTCAGAATTATCTAAATTAGGAAGAGAACGTCAGAAAAACTTATTAAGTTATTCTTTAAGAATTGCAAGAAACTGTGTACTTATTAACTTTAATCAACAGGAGTTACTTAAACTAACTCAAGATGAATCTAATTTTCTATCTAAGTTTTATAAATTTATCAACGCTAAAAACATCATGACAATAACTTATGAATTTAATAAAGCAATTTACCATATTGAACGCAATGCTAATACTACAATACTTTTTATGGATTTATCTTTAAAACTAAATACTCAATTTAAGATAACATAAATCTCAAATTATATTAAAGTTATTCTCTTCATTCATAATTTATAATTCATAATTCATAGTTCTCAGGCACTTTTTTTTGTTAGAATATAAATAAAATTAGTATTTTTGTAGATTAATTTTCTAAAATGGAAGAAACTAATAACGACAAGAATATATTCTTAACAAGAGGATGCTGCAAGGCTCCCAATCTAAATAATAACACTGATGAGTTCTATAAACATGGATGTTGTAAGTTAAATACTCACGACTGGCTTAAAGATATCAACCAACCATACGATAAAAAGACATTTGATTATATTGAAGTTCGCTTTAAAAACAGTAGAAAGGATTTCTTTAAATTAACTGATGATCTTGAATATTTTGTTGGTGATTTGGTAGCAGTTGAAGGTGTTCCCGGTCACGACATAGGTATAGTATCTTTAGTAGGTGATCTGGTTAAAATGCAAATGAAAAAGAAAAATACTGATGTCAAAAACACTGATATCAAGAAAGTATTTCGTAAAGCCCGTCCATCAGATGTTGAAAAATGGATAACTGCCATTGAAAAAGAGAACATCACAATGGAGAAAGCTAAAAAGATAGCCTGGGATCAGAAACTTGAAATGAAACTAAATGATGTGGAATATCAAGGTGATAATACCAAAGCAACTTTCTATTATACAGCCGAAGACAGAGTAGATTTCAGGGTATTAATTAAGATCTTAGCCGAAGAATTCAAAGTACGTATTGAAATGCGTCAGATAGGTGTAAGACAGGAAGCAAGCCGCTTGGGTGGAATCGGGATCTGTGGTAGAGAACTTTGTTGTTCAACGTGGTTAACAAACTTCAGGACTGTAAGTACAAATGCAGCAAGAGTTCAACAACTATCACTTAATCCTCAGAAGTTAGCCGGACAATGCAGTAAACTTAAATGCTGTCTTAACTTTGAACAGGATTCGTATGCTGATGCTCTCAAAGATTTCCCACGCAATGATATTGAGTTGCATTTCAAGACTACAGTAGCTGCATATATTAAAACTGATGTTTATAAAGGCACTATGTATTATGCTCCTAAGGAAGCCATGAGTACATTTTTTGAGTTTACAAAAGAAAGCGTAAAGAAAATAATTGAAATGAATTACAAAGGTCAGAAGCCTGATAGTATGGAAGAATTTTCAGTTAAGAAAGAGAAGAAACAGACTTTTGATAATACGATAGTTCAAGAGGATGTAAATCGTTTTGATAAGAAAAGAAAATAAAAATCATTTGTTCTCGTTTAATGCTTAGTTTATTTAAATAACATCAATGAAAATAATAAGAATCCTGTATCTGTTTATAATCATCTTGATTATTACTTCCTGTGGCAAAGATGTTGTTATGGACGAAAGCCTTGACGTAAATGACAGCGGATGGAACATTAACGACAAACTTAACATTTCGTATACTGTTACCGATACTTTATCTTCGTATAACTTTTATATTAACCTCCGAAACACTACTGATTACAAATACAGCAACTTCTTTTTCTTTATCAACACAACATTTCCTAACGGAAAGATAGCTCGTGATACTTTAGAATGTATGTTAGCAAATCAGGAAGGAAAGTGGTTTGGGAAAGGAAATGGTAAATTAAAAGACAACAGGATATTATTCAAACCTCATGTTTTATTTCCTATGAAAGGGACATATAAGTTTACTATTGAACATGGTATGCGTGATCTTAATATAGCCGGTATCAAAAACATCGGACTAAGAATTGTAAAGAACAAAAGTAATTAACATCTTTTTAAATTATGATTAATAAATCAAAAGGCGGGAGTAAACAGAACTTTTTTATCAAACGTTTTTGGATTATATACCTTTCAATTTTCTCCTTTTTTGTATTGCTTTTCATATTGCTTTCATTAGGTTGGTTAGGTTTTATGCCTAAGTTTGAAGATCTTGAAAATCCTAAGAGCAATCTTGCTTCAGAGGTTATTTCAGCAGATCAGCAGTTGTTGGGTAAGTATTTTATTGAGAACAGATCTAATGTTCATTATCAGGAGTTGTCTCCAAATCTTATTAATGCTTTAATTGCAACTGAAGATGCCAGGTTTATGGAGCATTCGGGTGTTGATAGCCGAAGTTTATTCAGAGTTTTAGGTAAAACAGTTATCGGTCGTCAAAAAAGTTCTGGAGGTGGTAGTACTATTACTCAGCAGTTAGCAAAGAATCTTTTTCATCGCGAAAAGCATTCCTTTTTCCTCCTTACTATTCTTACTAAATTTAAAGAATGGATAGTTGCTGCCAAACTTGAACGCAATTATTCTAAAGAAGAAATCCTTGCAATGTATTTGAATACTGTTGACTTTGGTAATAATTCTTTTGGTATTAAGTCGGCTGCACGTACTTATTTTAATAAAGCTACTGATTCGTTAAAGGTTGAAGAAGCTGCTTTGTTGATAGGTCTTCTAAAAGCTCCTTCTTATTATAGCCCTGTTAAGAATCCTGACAATGCTATGAAAAGAAGAGAGGTTGTTTTAAATCAGATGAGAAAGTATAAATATCTTACCGAAGAACAATACGATTCATTAAAAGTATTGCCTATTGATATGTCAAGATACTCTATCCAGGATCATAATCAGGGACTGGCAACTTATTTTAGGGAATATTTAAGACAATATCTAAACGATTGGTGCGAGAATCATAAGAAACCTGATGGCAGTAATTATAATCTTTATAAAGATGGATTAAGGATATATACTACCATTAATTCAAAGATGCAAAAGTATGCTGAAGAAGCAATGAAAGAACATCTTGGTAAGGAATTACAACCTGCTTTTTATAAGCATTGGAAAGGTGTTAAGAATGCTCCATTCTCTCAGATGAATATTGATGAGATTAACAATGTTTACAAAGCAGCCATGAAAACTTCCGACAGGTATCGTCATTTAAAAGAGGCGAATATGAATGAAGAAGAGATTACGAAATCTTTCAATACACCTGTTGCTATGCGTATTTTTACCTGGCAGGGAGAAAGGGATACAGTAATGTCGCCTTATGATTCACTAAAGTATTATAAATGGTTTCTGCATACAGGACTTATGTCGATGGAACCACAAACAGGATATGTAAGAGCTTATATAGGTGGTATTAATTACAGATATTTCCAGTTTGATAATGTCAAAGCAGGCAGACGTCAGGTTGGTTCTACCTTCAAACCATTTGTTTATACTCTGGCTATGCAGGAGGGCGGATATTCTCCATGCACTGAGGTCCCAAATCTTCCGGTAACATTTGATATGCCGGATGGTAGTAAATGGATACCTCATAATGCAGATGACAAAAGAGAAGGTGAAATGGTTACACTTAAATGGGCTTTAGCTAATTCAGTTAATAATGTTTCGGCTTATCTGATGAAACGTTTATCGCCTGCTGCAGTTATTAATATGGCACGTAAGATGGGGATTACAAGTCCTATTGATGCGGTGCCTTCTATTTGTTTGGGTACAGCTGATCTTTCTGTTTACGAAATGACAGGTGCAATGAGTGCTTTCGCAAATAAAGGTGTATATGTTGAGCCTATTTTCATCACACGTATTGAAGATAAAAATGGTAATGTTTTAGAAAGCTTTATACCTAAACAACAGGAAGCCATGAATGAGCAAACAGCTTATTTGATGCTTGAACTTATGAAAGGTGTTGTTGAAAGTGGTACAGGCGCGCGTTTACATTATCGTTATAATATTACTGCTCCCGTTGCCGGTAAAACAGGTACTACTCAGAACAATTCCGATGGTTGGTTTATGGGAGTAACTCCAAGTATTACTACCGGTGTTTGGGTTGGAGGCGAGATCCGTTCCATCCATTTCCGCAGCATTAATCTTGGGCAGGGTGCTAATATGGCTTTGCCTATCTGGGCTTTATATATGAAGAAGGTTTGGGCTGATAAGACACTTAATATCCCTCAAAATGACTTTGAAAAGCCAGCCATGGATATGTCGGATCGTGTGGATTGCAAAAAGTTTAAGCAAGAAATCAAGAACGAGAAGAATGCTTTTGACTTTGATGATAAGTATTAAAGAAAGTACCTAAAGTTTAAAGTTTGAAATGACTAAAGTTGGGAGACAATTAACAATTTAAATTAATGATTAAGAATAAAAAGATTGTTGTTGTACTTCCTGCATATAATGCAGAAAAAACACTGGAAAGGACTTATAATGAAATCCCTTTTGATATTGTTGATGAAATTATTCTGGTGGATGATGACAGTAAAGATGATACTTATGAAATTGCTCAGAAACTTGGGATAAATCATATTATAAAACATGAAATTAACAAAGGTTATGGTGGTAATCAAAAGACTTGTTATAAAAAAGCTTTAGACTTGAATGCTGATATTATTATCATGCTTCATCCCGATTATCAATATACTCCGAAACTTATACATTCAATGGCATATCTGATCGCTAATGATGTTTATCCGGTTGTTTTAGGCTCGCGTATTCTTGGGAAAGGGGCTTTGAAAGGTGGGATGCCAATTATTAAATATATCTCAAATCGTTTCCTTACATTTGTTCAGAATATATTATGTGGACAGAAGTTATCTGAATACCATACAGGTTATCGTGCTTTTTCAAAGGAAGTTTTGACATCAATAAATTATAATCTTAATTCCGACAACTTTGTTTTTGACAACCAGATGCTTTCCCAAATCATATATAAAGGTTATGAAATAGCTGAGATAACTTGTCCTACTAAGTATATTAAAGAAGCATCATCCATTAGTATGAAAAATAGTGTTATTTATGCTTTGGGTGTACTTAAAACATCAATAATTCATTTCCTCAACAGGATTAAAATATTGCATTCAAAGTATTATAAATAGGGAAAATACTTATTGTTCTATTCATTTTCTTTTTTAAGTTCTTCCTTAATTTTGGTAATCATCCCTAGTGCATTACTAAAGCTCGGATTAAGTTTTACAGCCATCTCACAATCCTCAAGTCCCCCTTATAGTCTTTAAGATAATACTTTGAGATTCCTCTGTCATAGTAGGCTTCGCTATAGTTTGAATCTATCTTGATTGCTTTATTGAAATCTTCAATTGCTTGTTGATATTTACCAAGTGAACCCCATGCCGATCCTCTATTGTTATATACCTGAGATAAATCGGGGCATAATTCTATTACTTTATTATAATCATCTATAGCCTTATTATAATTAGTTGTTTGCAAATAAGCCATCCCTCTGTTCAAATAAGCTTCGACATAGTTTTTATGCAGTTCTATTGCTTTGTTGTAATCTTCAAAAGCTCCTTGAATATCATTTTTATTTACTTTAGCTAAACCTCTGTTATTATACACTTCGGCTTTATCAGGAATTATTTTTATTGCATGGTTAAAATCGTCAATCGCTCCTACTAGATTATTTCTTCCAAGCCTGATTACTCCTCTGCTATTATATGTAAAAAATGAGTTAGCATTATGTTCTACTGCAGAGTTATAAAAAGTTATATGATCAGAATATGATGTTGTTTTTATCAAGGTAACTAAGCATAATATTAAGCAAATTATCCCCATTACTACATAAAATTTTAGCTTCACCTTTTCAAACCATTTTTCGGGAATACTTACCATTACAAAAATTAATATCCCAATTAATGGCAGAAAAAAACGATGATCTAAGTACTCAATCTGAGTGTTTTTGTAAATCATTGGTGGGAGCATTAATAGTAAATACCAGCTAAGCCAAAAGATCTTTACTTGAGTTGATAAGTGTTTTATTTTTATAAAAGCTATTACTATTAATATAATTATACTCAAACCTATTATTGTATTAAAAATAGTGAAACCTGGAATAGGAGCTATATTGAAAGGCAAAAAGAATTTTGCAAGTGATTCGGGGATAGTTTGCAGATTTGAGATGAATTGTTTGAAGCCTACATTATCGCTTGGGCTCGAAATACCTCCAATTGCTTTTAAGCGCAACCAATACCAGAATATCCCAGACATGGCAAACAGCACCATACTTAGTATATATTTTTTATCAAATCGCCTGTCTGAGAACGTAAATACATAGATACTAATGATTATTGGGAGTAAAACGGCTGTCTCTTTGCTAAATAAAGCTAAAGTAAACTCCATCCAACTTAATAACAGATATATTACTTTCTTTCTTTGCAGATAATTTATATAGTTTAAAAATGATAATAAAGAGAATAATGTTAGAAACAAATCGCCACGAGCAGGTATCCAGGCTACGGATGATATAAAAAGAGGATGCACACTATAAATTATAGTTGCAAATAATGCAGGCACAGGAGGTATCGAAAATCTTTGAAGTATAAGAAAAAGCGTAATGGCTATAAGTCCCAATAATAGAACATTAGTGAGATGAAACATCCAAGTACTCTTTGCATCTGACAATTGAATGTCTATCATGTACGACAAAGTTTGTAACGGGCTGTAAAAGGCACTAAGTTTTGTGATAAAAGCGCTTGTAGTAAAAGCCTTATCTGCATTTTTAATATTGCTTAAAAAAGTAATATTATTTGATATGATAACATCGTCGTCAAAATGGGTAAGTCCAAAGTTTAAAGTTTGCAGGTATAATAATACAGGTATTATTGTCACAAATAATATACATAAGATTCTGCTTTTAAGTGTGCCTGCATTCATTTTTATTTGATTTATGATTTTACAAACATAGTAATTATTTGTCAGATTAAGATGCTTTTTTATCAAAATAAAATTTAAAATAAGCTGAATTCAATTTATAAATGCAACTTTTTGGTTTGACAAATATATTGATAAAAATTCAATTGGTGTTAAATACTTTAATTTTTTTCTTGGTCTATTGTTTAAAATGTTCTGAACTCTTG
>CAIWDQ010000024.1 GCA_903911455.1 uncultured bacterium | reverse complement strand
TTAATTTTTATGTTTTATATGTTGTTCTTGTGCTAAGTTCCTTATTTAATTGGGATAATATCATAGCCGAATATAACTTTAAACATTCAAATAAATCATTTCTTCATTTAGATTATATGGCTACCCTATCGGATAAAGCTTTGCCATATCTCGACAAACCTTTGACCGAACTGATAGAAATTGATAAAGTGCAAAAAGGGAAGTTTAATTATGAATATAAATATATGAGCCCTAAAGATTATAAAGAGTTAATTGAGAATAGAAAAACTACATTTAAGGAGAACTGGGAGCTTAAGAGTTTTCTTTCGTGGAATCTTCCTGATTATTTAGCTTATAAAAAATTATTTAATGATGCTAATGATAAAAAGAGATAACCCATATAATTACACTAAATTTATTTTAAAAATGGATAAAATTTATTTGAATTGTTATACTATATATAATAAAAATAGCCCATGCAAACTACAGAAAATAAAAACACAATAAGAGCGATAATCACAGGAGCTACCGGTATGGTAGGCGAAGGAGTTTTAATCGAATGTCTTCAGGATGAAAATGTGGAACAAGTACTTGTAATTAACAGAAAGCCTTGCGGAGTATCACATCCCAAGTTAAAAGAAATAATTCACTATGATTTTTTTGATATTTCTCCAATTAAAGAACAGTTAACAGGCTATAATGCATGTTATTTTTGCTTGGGAATATCTTCAATAGGAGTAAAAGAACCAGAATATTATAAAACAACCTACACATTAACCTTAGGAATAGCCGAAATCTTATGTAAATTAAACCCTGATATTACATTCTGTTATGTTTCGGGAGCTGCCACTGATAGCAGTGAGAAAGGAAAGATAATGTGGGCAAGAGTAAAAGGCAAAACCGAAAATGATTTGGCTAAGCTTCCATTTAAACAGGTATTTAATTTCCGTCCTGCATTAATGAAAGCAACAAAAGGACAGAAAAATGTTCTTAGTTATTATAAATATGTAATATGGTTGTTCCCTTTATTGAATACGTTCTTCCCAAATTACGTTTCAACTTTAAAAGAGGTTGCAGAGGCGATGATTAAAATTACTATAAAAGGATATTCAAAAACAATAATTGAAGTAAAAGATATAAAATTGATAGCAAAAGACTGACCTTACCTAACTCCTCCCCTATTAGGGGAGGTTAGTTGGGGTTGTTAGTTATTTGGAAAGCCACTATCAATCCAGCAAACGATTTTGTTTTTCTGATCTGAAGATAAAGTCGCGTTTTTAGGCATACTTCCATCTACTATCCTACTTCTAATATTTGCTGCATTAGCAGATAACTGAGAATAAGTTGAGAAATTATGGCATTGTGCGCAATACGAACTAATTAATGGTTTTACATCAGTTTTATAAGATTTAACTGCTCCACTACAATCGGGTGTATAAGCAGTGTCTTTCTTGCATTCAATTATAAATAAAACACTAATTATTGCTATAGTTAAAAAAACTCTTTTCATTATCATATATAAATATTTTTAGATTAATAACGATGATTTTTTAATAATGTTATAAATGTATATAATCATTAGTATTAAGATATGTTAAATTTGGTAAATGAATAAAAAACCTCAAAACATATTATGCAAAACAAAGTTATTAAAGAAAACATAAATCAACACATTTATTAATAATATAAGCAATGAAATATAACGAACTTGGAAAAACAGGGGTACTAGTATCAGAATTATGCCTGGGTGCAATGACCTTTGGTGGAAAAGGTTATTGGCAAGCAATAGGACAATTACCTCAGGAGGAAGTAAACAGTATCATAAAGACTTCGATAGAAAGTGGTATCAATTTTATAGATACAGCCAATGCTTATTCAGAAGGATTGTCGGAAACTATGCTTGGAGTAGCTTTAAAATCATTAAATATTCCACGTCAGGAAATATTTATAGCTACCAAATTAAGAATAAGAATGGGTATAGGTGCTAATCAGGTTGGTTTGTCACGACTTCACATTGCCGATTCTGTTAATGATAGTTTACAAAGACTTAATCTTTCTCATATTGATTTATTATACATCCACGGAGTTGATCCAATAACTCCTATTGAAGAAACGATGCGTGGACTGGAAGATGTTGTTCGTTCGGGTAAAGTTAGATATATTGGTATTAGCAATCACCCCGCATGGATGGTTATGAAAGCAAATAGTTATGCTGAGAAAATGGGCTGGACTAAGTTTGTAGCTTCTCAAAACTTTTATAGCATTGGTGGCCGTGATATCGAAAGAGAGATTATTCCAATGGCATTAAGCGAAAATATTAGCATTATGCCATGGAGTCCTTTGGCAGGAGGTTTTCTTTCAGGAAAATTCACTAGAGATAAAGAAATAGCCGGTAATAGCAGAAGAGATACTTTTGATTTCCCTCCTATCAATAAACAAAAAGCTTTTGATATAATAGATGTGATTGCTGTAATTGCTAAAGAACATAATGTATCAGTAGCTACTGTTGCATTAAACTGGGTTATAAAACAAGCCGGAGTAACAAGTACTATCATAGGTGCTAAAAATATAAATCAACTTAAAGAAAACATTGCTGCAGTTGATTTACAACTTACATCTGATGATATGCAAAAATTAAATGAAGTTAGTGCATTAGCTCCCGAGTATCCCGGTTGGATGGTAAACAGACAATTGCAAGGTCGCTGGCCTGCTTAGATTAATATTA
>CAIWDQ010000023.1 GCA_903911455.1 uncultured bacterium | reverse complement strand
GTTAGAATTTCAAAATAATAAATATATTAATTTATATAATGAGACTAATAGTACATTACAGGCTCAATATGTTAGTGGAGTTCGAAGTGCTATGAGAACCGGTGGAGTTTGCTTTGATCAGGGAGGAAATCTTTGGGTAACTAATTCGGGGGTTACAAAAGCATTATCTATAAGATATACTAACGGAAGTTGGTATGCTTTTGATATTAGTAATATTGTCGACGGTGATGTTTCGGTTATTATTAACGATAAGTTAGATACTAAATGGATGATTCTAAGAAGTAATAAACTGGCTTGTTTTAGTTATGATAATAATGGAGCTCACAAGGCTTATGTTGATATAAATGCAGGAAATGATCTTGCAACAAACAGTATTAATTGTATTGCCGAAGATCTTGACGGTCAGATGTGGATAGGAACTGACAAAGGCATTAAAGTGATATATACTCCCGAAGACGTTTTTAATACTATTAATGGAAGTCAATCAACTGTAAATGCACAAACGATATTAGTTGAATACGGTGGATATGTACAACATCTACTGGAATTTGAAGAAATAACGGCTATTGCTGTTGATGGTGCCAACAGAAAATGGATAGGTACTTCGAGAGCGGGTGTATTTTTAATCTCTAATGATGGAACTGCTCAGGTTTACCACTTTACTACGGATAATAGTCCTTTACTTTCCAATTCGATCAACAGTATTGTGATAGCTCCAAATACCGGTGAGGTTTTCTTTGGTACACAGGAAGGGATCGTAGCTTTTAAAGGAACTGCTACATTAGGGACTGAGAAACAAGAAAATCCTGTTTATGCATATCCTAATCCTGTTCGCCCTGAATATAATGGTGTAATAGGTATAAAAGGACTTACCAGAGATGCTAATGTTAAAATAACTGACATTTATGGTAATTTAGTTTTCAATATGGTTTCTTATGGAGGTCAAGCCGTTTGGGATGGTAAGAATCTTAGCGGACAAAAGGTAGCTACGGGGGTTTATCTTGTATATTGCACTAATACTGATGGAACTGAGACTGTAGTTACAAAGATTTTATTTGTAAATTAGACTTTCGTCTGATAAAAAAGATATTTTAAACATCTATTTATAATGAAGTTGATTTCAAACACTAAAAATATCTTTAACAACTTCATCAAAACGGATAATCTTGGTATTTCTCTCATTTTAATCGTTTCTATTTTCCTAAGGTTTTATCATTTCACTTTAATTCCATTTAATACTGACGAATTAAGTGCTTTGTACCGTGCTCGTTTCAATAATTTCCACGATCTTATTTATAATGGTGTTTTAATTGATGGGCATCCGGCAGGTGTTCAGGTTTTTATTTATTATTGGATTAAATGTTTTGGGAACTCAGAGTTTGTTGTAAAACTACCCTTTATGATAATGGGAGTGCTTTCGGTGTACCTAACTTATCGTATCGCAAAAACATGGTTTAATTCCACCGTTGGTTTAATCGCTTCAGCGTATATATCTACATTACAGTTCACTGTTATGTTTAGTCAGATTGCGCGACCTTATAGTAGCGGTTTATTTTTAGCCTTGCTTACTGTTTATTTCTGGACTCACTTTATTTTTAATCATAAAAACAAAAAGACTACCCTTCAATACCTTATCGGCTTTGTATTTTTTGGGGCTTTGAGTGCTTACAATCATCATTTCAATTTGCTTTTCCTTTTGATTATAAGTATTAGCGGTTTGTATTTTATAAAGAAAAAGAACTTAACTTTATACATTGTTGGTGGAGTTTCTATGTTACTTTTATACATTCCACACCTGCAAATCTTTTTTTATCAGCTACATGTGGGAGGTGTTGGTGGTAAGGATGGTTGGTTAGGTGCACCCGATTATACATTCCCATATCAGTATTTAAAGTTTATTTTTCACTATTCGAAGCTTGAAATAATCTTTACTTTTTTACTGGTTCTGACAGGCATCGTTTTATTTATCAGAAATTATAAATCTTTTGACAAAACGAAGTTCAATTACATAATACTCTCCTTTTTCTGGGTGTTTTTACCCTTATTCATAGGTTTTTATTATTCAAGAATGGTGGCTCCCGTCCTCCAGTTCTCTGTGTTGATATTTTCGTTCCCTTTTATGATAATTTGTTTGTTTTCTTTTTTTCCTGAGGTAAATAAATACTTTAAAACTGCTCTAATTTCATTAATTTTATTAATAAACATCTATACTCTAAGTGTTGAGCGTAAATATTATCAACTCTTCTATCATCAGGGATATCGGGAATGTGCTTTGCAAATAAAACAGATATACGACGAATCGCACAAAAATATTCCTGTTTTGGTGAATGGTTATGGTAAATTTTTTATGGGATATTATGAAAAGTTGTACAATACTAAATTTAATTGCACTCATTTTAATATAGATGACATAACTACTCTTGAATTTAGTAAATTTGTAAAAGAGCAGACTTCTGATGAGATTATTCTTGCCGGAATTGTAAATACTCCTCTTTATTTTTATGATATTATTAGAGAATCTTATCCTTGCCTTATCAAAAAGTCAATGGGTTATGGATATGAGATGTTTTATTTCTCTAAACATGATAGTAATATTCCCGAGCAAAAATTTATTTATTATTGTAATGATTTTAAGTACAGAATTAATAAAGGGATTATAGATTCTAAACAAGATTTAAATAAGTATATTTCTTCAACTTATTCTTATGGTTTCAATAATAATAAGGAATGGGGGCCGACATTTTCCACACCTATTTATAATATTATTAGTAATAAATACAATAATCTTCATATCTCCTTTAAATTTTATCCAAAAGATTCTACAACTAATCCTTTGTTGGTAATTTGTACGCAAGATACTCTTGGTAACACTATTAATTGGCAGGGTATTCCGTTAAAGACTTTATTTACATCTTACGATGATGTCCAGAACTTATATTATGCTGTCCGATTGGCTGATTTTAATCTTAAGGATAAAAATACTCTTCTTAAGGTTTTTATCTGGAACAAAAACAAAGAAATCTTTGATATTAGTGATATTGAAATCTGGACTGAGGAAGGCAACCGTTATATCTATTCTCTTTATTATGATTTTAAATAAACCGAACTGATTATGCTCACGAAAACCAACGGTATAGTTTTACATCACATTAATTACACCGAGAGCAGTGTGATTGCTAAAATTTACACCGAACAACATGGTTTGCAGTCTTATTTGATTAGGGGGATGCGTTCTGCTAAATCCAAGACAAAAATTAGTCTTTTGCAGCACCTTTCGCTGGTTGAGGTGGTTGCATATCATAAAAAAAACTCAAGTGGTATTAAAAATCTAAAGGAAATCAAGAGTAATTATGTTTTTCAATCCTTGCCTTACGACATTCGCAAGAGTACGATTTCTTTATTCATAAATGAGATTATTTATAAGTCAATTCAGGAGGAAGAATCCAATCCGGCCTTATTTAACTTCCTTTACAATACAATTCAGATACTGGATGTTGCGACTGAAAGTATTAATGATTTCCATCTGATGTTTATGCTTCAGTTTGCCAAATATCTTGGGTTTTTCCCACAAAATAATTATTCGGATGTAAATATTATTTTCAACATACAGGAAGGTGTTTTTCAGTCGGTGAAACCATTGCACGATCATTATATTATTGCGCCTTTAAGTGGTTTTATCTCTAAATTAATGAATACTTCTTTTGAAAACGTTGCAGAAATTAAACTTAGCCGAACTCAACGCAGGGAATTATTAGATCAGTTGATTATTTACTATCGCCTGCATCTCACTTCATTAACTAAGATCAATTCGCATCTTATTTTGCAAGAAGTGCTGGATTAAAATTTTAAGAATATCTTTCATTAAAATAAAAAACCTAATCCATGTATTAACTAGATTAGGTTTTGTTTTTTAACTTAAGACACTTATGGTACTTTAAGTACTTAAGGCACTTTTCTATTCTTAATTCTTAATTCGTAATTAAACTTGTGTCGGTACTATTTTTATCTTGATTTCGCCCGGCAAAAAAGTATCATTATTTTTGAAGAGAAGATAAAAGCTGCTCATATCGCCCAGTTCTCCACCTTCAAATATTTTAGTTTCATCTTCTGCTAAAGTCTGAGGATTAGGTATTGTAAGTGCGGTTGCAGAAGCAGCACTTCCCAAATCAACACTTCCAAAGCCAGTATTATGAATCTGGTAGGTTTTAGTAGGGTCAAAAGGCTCGTTCCATGCAAAAATCCCATTAACCGGTAGCGAAATTACGATTGCACCCTTGTCAGGATCAATATGTGTATGACGGGTATCAAAAATAGCAAGATTAAAGATATCATCAATCCTTTCGGGAGTTTCTTCAAAAATTTCCATCATTGCACCCGTTGTTCCATGGGCTTTTACGCACCATTTTACACGTGCAGCTTCCATCAATACTGATTGATTTTCAATATTTGTTTTAGCATCTGCGGCAGCTTTTATTATTAAATCATAAGCAGTAACTTTAGCATCGAACGCTGTTTTTAAGGTTGCAACAGTAGGATAAAGACCTGCTGCAATGCTTAATACTTTATAATTTAATACTTGAGTATGTGTAGCCAGACCTTCGTAAAGAGCTGAACGGGTTTTAACAAATACGGTATTATATTCGTCAGTTGTTTCATTATATAAATGTTGTAAATCTATATCAAATTGTCGTAGAATTGCAATCATTGCTATTTCAGTAAGTTTTTCTTTTTTTGTAGCCCTTAAAGAAATATTCCATTTACTTCTGTATAAAAGATAATTATCATTTACATCGTCAGTAAATGGTTGTAAAATTGATCCTTTAGCTGCTACTGCGGGCATAGTTAAACCTATATTATTAATAGTGCCCTGCGAATTTGTTGCAAATTCGTCTGCTTTAGGATAACTATCTTTTGTATAGGTTAAATAAGTGTTATTTGCATGTGAATTATGAGCCATAATATTTTGTTTTTAGATGTTATTAATTACTGTATTTTTTTTGGTAAATTTAGGCATAAAAACCCCTTAATTTACAATAAATTAAAATAGTTATTAACTATTTTTCACAAAAGCTCATATAGTGTAGCATATTAAACAACTAACTCCTCAATTATTTTTAATTTTGATGAATAAACCCCTTAATTTGGCATTATTTAGGTAAAAAAAGACCTATTTTTTGATTTATTAATTTAAAAATTGACCTCTTTTTATACTTTTTTTTGATTTTTATTAAGAAAGTATCAATTTTGAAGATGTATTTAAAAAAATATCTAAGAAAATAATGTTTTTCTTTATTTTTTTAATTATTTAAACAGGAAAACACCATAAATACACATCTGTTGCGTCAATTAGTATAAATGGAGTATTAAATACGCAATCGTTTTTTCAGTTTGTATAAACG
>CAIWDQ010000022.1 GCA_903911455.1 uncultured bacterium | reverse complement strand
AGAAACAAATTATATTTGAGAATTTTTATACTAATGAAATTACAATTATCTTAGTATCGTTAAACTTCCATGATATTCTTTCTGTCTAGAATTATTAGGGATTTTAGCTTCAATAAGGTAATAGTATACTCCATCAGATAAATCTTTCCCTTTGTATTTGCCATTCCAATTATTTTTATAATTGCCATCTTCAAATACTTTTACACCCCATCTATTATATATCTTAACATTAAGATTATACTCTTCGCCACCTTTTATCACAAAGTAATCGTTTACACCATCATTATTTGGGGTAATTATATTAGGGATAATTAAATCAAACTTACAGTCTTTAACTATAATTGTTATTGTATCACAATTTGAAACACCACAATCACTTTCCCAACGCGCATAATATATTGTTGTTTGCTGAGGCGAAGGAATAGTTATTGTTGAACCTGTGCCAATATAATCTGTACCACAATCACTGGAATACCATTTCAAAGAATTTCCAATACCTCCAATAGCTGTTAATGTTATATTGCCTATATCGCCATTGCATAAATTGTTTCTGTTTGATTGTAATGAATCTGGCATTAAAATATTAAATGGATATCCAATTTTTAATATATAACTATCATCCCCTCCATTCCAATTACCGTCATAATAAGCGTTATTCCCTGGATTAATTGTATTAGCGCCACTATTCGTCCATTCACCAATAAAGTATGCATTATTATATTTATCAATAGTTAATCCTGTGCCAAATGATTGATTTAAATCTCCATAGTATGTTGCCCACTGTCTTACTCCATTTTTGTCAAACTTTAATAATATTACATCCGCTATACCAGTTAAATTAGATTGAAAATATTCACCTGATAATTGTTGACATGGGAAATTAGTTGACAATGTTGAACCAGTTATATAAATATTATTGGAATGATCTACAGATATTGAATTACCAAATGTTGCATCATTACCTCCATAAATAGTTGCCCATTGTCTTGCATCTTGATTATTAAATTTAATAATAAAAGCATCCCCTGCTCCTACAGAAGGATTCTGAAAATATGCACCTGATAATTGTTGGACAGGAAAATCTAAAGACCAAGTAGTTCCTAGAACATATATATTCCCATAAGTGTCTGAGCAAATAGAAGCACCACTTTCTCCTCCATTACTGCCTCCATAATAAGTAGCCCATAATCTGGCACCTTGATTATTAAATTTCAAAATAAATACATCATATCCTCCTGCATTTGAAGGTTGCCAATATGCTCCAACTAATTGTTGTATAGGGAAATTTGATGATGAAGTAAGCCCAGTAATATAAATATTATTTAGATTATCAACACAGATTGATAAAGCTTTATTGTCTCCATTTCCACCGTAATATGTAGCCCATAATCTAACACCTTGATTGTTGAATTTTAAAATAAACCCATTAGATGCACCATTATTTAAACCTTGCCAATATGCACCTGCTAATTGTTGAATAGGAAAATCTGTAGACAATGTATAACCTGTAATTAATAAATTATCATAGCTATCAAAACAAATTCCAGAATTAGTATGAAGATCATTATTATCATCACCACTACCGCCATAATAAGTAGCCCATAGTCTTCCACCTTGATTATTGAATTTTAAAATAAAATCATCCCATCCACCAGCATTGTTGGGTTGAAAATATGCTCCATTTAGTTGCTGAGTTGGGAAGTTTATAGAAGAAGTTCCTCCCAAAATATAAATATTATCATGACTATCTATACTAATTGAATTTCCATAATCATAATCACTTCCACCGTAAAATGTAGCCCATAATCTGACACCACAATTGTTAAATTTTAGAATTATAGCTGTAATATTACCTGTTGGAGTTAATGAATTAGCTTGCCAAAAAGACCCTAAAAGTTGAAATATTGGGAAATCAGTAGAAACAGTATAACCAGTAATAAAAATATTATTTTGACTATCTGAACAGATTGATCTAAACCCATCATGAGTGATTCCCCCATAATAAGTTGCCCAAACAAGAGGATCAATTACTAAATCTTGAGTTTTATCATAGTCATTAATAGTAAAAGAAATTGTACTATCATTATTAATAATGTATTTACTAGATATTTCTTTTTCTTTATTTTGGTATGAATAAATGTTTCCTTCTTCTATGTTTCCTGCAATGGTTTCTATCTTAAGTTTGGTATCATTATCTAATAAAGAAGTAGATTGGGCATTGAGGTATTTAATTTTAATGTCTTTGTAGTTGGCTTCGGGATGAATTATAAAATCGTATTTTAAAGGGTGGTCTTTATTATCTTTATTGGTATAAATAACCCAATCAATTCCTTTGTAAATGTTCTTAATAGTTATCTTACCATAACCTTTAACATCATAAATGCCTTCGGGGCAATGTGGATAAAAGTAATTATAATGTCCTTGGGGGCTTTCTTCTTCTTTAATTATATTGTCTTTAGTGATGGTAGCACCAACCAAATCCATATCCAAACGATAATAAAATACATCTTTATTTTCTTCTTCTTCTCTTCCCCCTATTGCCTGTTGCCTATTGCCTATTGCCTTCTCTTCCTTTTCTTCAAACTTAATAAAAACATAGCTTATACCTTTATCAGTAATATAAATATCACAACTTCCATAGCTTGCTTTAAACAGAACATTATCCGCAGACTTACCTTCTGAATTAGTAATCTGTCCATTGTTCTCAATAAATTCTAATTGCTGATTGTTAGCCCAAGTATTAACCTTTGCTACAGTGGCTTTATCTGCTTTGTTGTTTCCGGCAAACAAAGTAAACGATACGAGAAATAATAAGACAAATATTCTTGTTCTCATGTTTATTTATTTAGGATGCAAAGTTATTAATTAGTTTATATAAAGACTCATTTTATAAGTAAAAGGTTGCATGAAGTTGAAAATATTAAATCCCTAACGGGATTAAAAAACAAAAAAGCCCTCCCAATTTCTTGAGAGAGCTCCATATTATTAATTCCTTAAATCACTATATCACTAAATCCTTTTAACTTAAAGGAACCAACAAAATAGTAATAACTTCATTATCTATATTAGTAAATACATGTGGTGCATTGTAAAGCTCGTAACCAAATGCGAAAGCACTAATAGCTAAGGTTTTTACTGGAAAAACTTCTTTAGCAAACGAACCATCTTTTTTACATTTAAGAGTCAAAGCCAACTCAGGAAAATTTAACATAACATCCATTACTCTAGCGTTAGTAGTTGCTGATAAAAATTCAAATGACTTAATAACAGTGGTTTCGCTTGAAGTATTATGTCGGATACCTGTAGTTACAAGTTTTATAATATTTAAGTAATCAGTTAACAATGCATCTTCTACGCCTATCAAACCATACATTGCATTGGTCATTCTATTACGTATAAGACTAACTATTTTGCGACGTGTAGCATTTTTAACTTTTATTTTACCTGTTCTGTTTTTTATGTTTGTTTGTGGTTCAGGTTCAATGGTTTTAAAAGCAGTATTTGCAGCAATCAAAGCTGTAATTTTAGCTGGTAATATATTAGTTGCTGTCAATACAAGTGGGTTAGCTGTACAAACGGTTAATAAGTTTGCTGTAAAGCTTAGTAATTCCGATTCGCGCAATTTAGACAACATTGCAGGTGTACACTTCAATTGCTTGTAAAGCTCCATATTAGAAATTCCGAAGAAATGACCTGCTAATGGTTTAGCAATCCCCAATACGTTTATTTCTAAATTCAAACGAGCATTAACTTTATCTTCAGTAGTACCTGTAGTCTTTATTTCCAACTCGTCGCATTGCGTTTCATAAAGTGCAAGTAATACATTATAGTCAACAAAACATCCTGTAATATTAAGATATGGAGTGAATGTCAAAGCGTTTGTAGATCCAAAAAGCTTAAGCCTTCTGAACATTTCCAAGTAAATAGCATCTTCGTCTCTCATTTTATTTAATTTTGATTTGTTTTAAATATAAATTCCTGCAAAGATAATCTTTTTTTAAAAATATGCAAGTACTTTTTTATTAAATTATTTAAAGATTTAAAATTATTATCACTTTATATCATTATATTTTAAGGATTTTCTTGAAATCGTTATCTGTTATTATTAATGTTAACGGTTGTTTTGATACAGTTTGTCTTATATTTTTAATAAATGAGCTAAATTTCGTAATTCATAATTCCTGCCTACCGGCAGCTACCGTGTACCCACAAGTATTATAAATTTTAATTGTATTTATTTTCTTTTAGGATAGACCTTAAATCATTTATGCTACAAAACAAGCTATTTAAAATGTGTGGGCGCATGTGCGTGACAATCTGCGAATCCCGACGACAAAATGTTTAATAAGAGTATAAATATTTGTTTCGGGATTATTGGATTGTTCGGGATTTTAAATAGTGTAGTTTTGAAGTAAATGATTTACAGTCTTGATCTTTTGTTACTTTTCCATCAAGGGAAAAGTAAGTAAAGTAAAAGAAAATGAAACATATTATAACTATTCATAATTTTCTTTTTCTAAAAAAGATGTGGGTACACGGTAGCTACCGGCAGGCAGGCGTAATTCGTAATTGGATCATCTTCCTCAATCTTAAAATTACCCTATAAAAAGTCCCTGTCATCACTTAAAACCAATGTACTTTTAATTCCGCACGGAAAACCGCCGTGTTTTCCCGTTGCCTCGTCGTCATTTCCCTTTGCCTCGCCGTCATTTCCCTTTGCCTCGCCGTCATTTCTCATTGCCTCGCCGTCATTTCTCATTGCCTCGCCGTCATTTCTCATTGCCTCGCCGTCATTTCTCATTGCCTCGCCGTCATTTCCCATTGCCTCGCCGTCATTTCCCATTGCCTCGCTGTCATTTCCCATTGCCTCACCGTCATTTCCCATTGCCTCGCCTTCATTTCCCATTGCCTCGCCGGATTCTTTTTGGGGCTAATACTGTTCGTGCTAAGCTAATTCTTATTCATACTAACTTAAATACGAATAGATTGAGCAACTATATTATTAAATATAATAGGTGTGATTTTAACTAACAAGAGCCGTTATCAACCAAATGATAACGGCTCTTGTTGTATAATATTTTAGATTGCTTCGTCGTTTCTCCTCGCAATGACGAGGGTTTCCTGTTCTTCCTAATAGTCTAAAAGTCTAAACAGCTAAAAGCCTCTCTTTAATTCTTGTTGTATGACCATTTAAGCCAGATTGCACCCCAGGTAAAACCTGCACCAAAGGTAGCAAGGATAATATTATCGCCTTTCTTAAGCTGTGGTTCCCATTCCCAAAGCAATAGAGGCAGAGTAGCAGCAGTAGTGTTGCCATACTTCTCTATATTGATCATAACCTTTTCTTTAGGCAATCCCATACGTTTACCTGTAGCATCAATTATACGCATATTAGCCTGATGTGGAGCCAACCATGCAATATCATCAGAGGTAAGATTGTTACGTTCCATAAGTTCAACCGAAACATCAGCCATATTAGAAACAGCAGCTTTAAAAACAGGCTGTCCTTCCTGATATATAAAATGCTCGCGGGCATCAACAGTCTCATGAGAAGCAGGACGAGCCGAACCTCCAGCCTTTTGATGAAGGTGAATTCTACCTGCACCATCCGAACGTAAGATCATATCCATAATACCGTCTTCTTCAACAGTTGGTTCTAACATCACAGCACCCGAACCATCACCAAAGATAGGGCAGGTAGCTCTGTCGGTATAATCAACTATTGACGACATCTTTTCGGCACCTACAACGATAACCTTTTTGTAATTACCTGTCTCTACAAACTTAGAAGCTGTAGCTAATGCATACAAAAAGCCCGAACAACCTGCATTAAGATCGTAACTAAAGGCATTTCTGATCCCAACTTTATCACAAATAATATTGGCTGTAGCCGGAAACTGCATATCAGGAGTAACGGTAGCACAGATGAGTAAATCTATTTCTTCGGGTTTGGTATTTGTTTTCTTTAAAAGATCAAGAACAGCGCCGGCACCTACAAAACTTGAGCCTTCACCGGGTTCTTTTATAATTCTTCTTTCTTTTATACCAATACGAGTCATAATCCACTCATCATTGGTATCAACCATTCTACTTAATTCTTCGTTATTGAGGATATATTCAGGCAGGTAAGCACCTACACCCGTAATTGCTGCTCTGATTTTTGTCATTTATTTGTTTCTTATTTGTTTTTAACTAGCCTGAGAATGTTTTGAGAAGGCTAATTTAATTTTATGAGCTAACTTATTAACACAAATCTCACGCGATTGTAAGATCATATTCTTGATAGCTACATCACTTGAAATACCGTGGCCGATAACTACAGGCATATTAACACCAAGAATAGGAGTGCCGCCATAGTTTTCGTAATTAAACTTCTTAAAGTAATCGTCTAACAAATTTCTTTTGTCCATAAGACGATACATAGCTTCAATTTGTTTTAAAACAATGTTTCCTATAAAGCCATCACAAACAATGATGTCAACTTTGTCTTTGAAAAGCTCACGGCTTTCAACATTACCAACAAAATTGAAATCAGTTGTATCTTGCATCAACTGAAATGTAGCTTGACATTGAAGGTTTCCCTTTTCTTCCTCTTCACCAATATTAAGTAAACCTACTTTGGGGTTCTTAATATTGTAAATAGTCTTCATAAAGATTGAACCTAAGATAGCAAACTGATAAAGAACATCAGGCTTGCTGTCGGGATTGGTACCAATATCTAAAAGCAAAGTCAATCCACCATTTTCTTTAGGAAATAAACCCGCAGTACATGGACGGATAACGCCGGGAATAGCTTTAACACTATACATAGCACCCACTAAAGTAGCACCTGTATTGCCGGCACTTGAAAATGCATCAATCTTTTTAGACTTTAATAGCTTAAAGCCGATGTTAATACTTGATTCAGGCTTTTGAGTAAAGGCTTTAATCGGTTTCTCGCCCATTCCTATCACATCAGGAGCATGCACAATGTCAAAATCATTAAGATCAGCCTTGAATTCTTCAAGTTTTGACTTAATGATCTCTTCATCCCCTATTAATACAATACGGTCGGAAGCAGGAATTTCTTTTAAGGTTAAAATTGCACCCTTGATGGTAGCATCAGGGGCAAAATCACCACCCATTACATCTAATCCAAGTTTCATTAGCTTTTTTCTTTAATTAAAGAAGAAGCGGATGTCTTATAATTAAACTGTAGTTTGTTTTTCAATAGCTAATTTACCTTTGTAATATCCACATGAAGGACAAACTCTATGGTAAACCACAGATTCACCACAATTAGAACATAATGCAATAGTAGCAGCTTCTGCTTTGTCATGAGTTCTTCTCTTAAGTGTTCTGGTTTTTGAAAACCTATGTTTTGGATGAGGCATAATGTAAATTTATTTAATTAGTAAATTTTTAATTCATTATTAATCCTTTCAAACCATCCCAAGGAGTTTCCTTAGGTGATGACTCTGAAAGTTGTTTTAATTTCTCTATTATCTCCGGATTACATTCACTGTTACCGTTTTCATCTTCAGGATGTGTTATCTTAAATGGAAGCATTACAATTATGTATTCATAAATATAATTACTTATATCAAATTTGTGTTCATGCTCAGGAATAACGATAATGTCCTCATTTTCTTCCTGCCAATCATCTCCAAACTTCACTATCAACCTTTGGTTTACGTCAATCGGATAATCAAAATTATCCAAACAACGATGACACATCACATTTAATGTACCCTGAATATCAAAATCAAGAACTAACATACGTTCTTGTTTATCTAATTTAATATCAATAGACACATTTGCTTTATCTATCTCAGTATAATCATATTCAACAAAGAACTTCTCATCAATATCATAATGATAAAGATGTTCTCCTATGCTTAAACCACTGAATGGTATGTTATACTGCTTTAAATGTTCCACAAACTATCTGTTTTTAAATCAGGGGTGCAAAATTACTAAATTATATTATACTAACAAATAATATTCGCACGAAAAAATGTTAAACTTATGTAAAACACCTTAGGTAATGATATGTATGAAGAAGATTATTATGCAAATAAGTTTGAAAATACATCTTCAACATTGGCTACAGCTATGATTTCAATGTTATATTTTGTTTTCTCCAGACCTTTTAAGTTGTATTTTGATATAAATATTCTATCAAAACCTAATTTATCAGCTTCAGCTATTCTTTGATCTATTCTATTTACCGGACGAATCTCTCCAGATAAGCCAACTTCAGCTGCAAAGCAATCTTTAGGACTTATTGCAATATCTTCGTTTGAAGAAAGTACTGAACATATTACTGCGAGGTCTATTGCAGGGTCATCAACTCTAATTCCACCTGCTATATTAAGGAATACATCTTTAATTCCTAATCTGAATCCATGTCTTTTTTCCAGTACTGCAAGTAACATTCCCAATCTTCTTATATCAAATCCGGTTGCTGATCTTTGAGGAGTTCCATATGCTGCCGAACTAACCAATGCCTGAGTCTCAATAAGCATTGGGCGCATTCCTTCTATAGTTGCAGCTATGGCAGTTCCGCTTAAAGTATCGTCACGTTGGGATAATAATATTTCTGATGGGTTTGATACTTCTCTTAAACCTGTGCTTTGCATTTCATAGATGCCTAACTCAGATGTAGAACCAAAACGATTCTTTACAGAACGTAATATTCTGTAACCATAGTTCCTGTCGCCTTCAAACTGGAGGACAGTATCTACCATATGTTCTAATAATTTGGGTCCGGCAAGATTTCCGTCTTTTGTAATATGTCCTATTAATATTACAGGCGTTCCTGTTAACTTTGAGAACTTCTGCATTTCGGCTGCACATTCTTTTATCTGCGAAATGCTTCCTGCTGTTGATTCAATTATGTTAGTAGATAAAGTCTGTATAGAGTCAATCACTACCAAATCGGGTAGTAATTCTTCTATTTGTTGAAATATATTTTGAGTTGTGGTTTCGTTGAGGATATAACATTCGGCATTTTTAACGCCAACACGTTCTGCTCTCATCTTTATCTGTAATTCGCTTTCTTCACCGCTTACGTATAATACTTTAAAGTTCTTTATGTTTAATGCTATCTGCAACATTAAAGTTGATTTGCCAATACCGGGTTCGCCACCTACAAGTATTAAGGAGCCGGGTACTAATCCACCGCCTAATACACGGTTGAATTCTTCGTTGTTGGTGTCTTTTCTGTTTTGTTCCTCGTATTTTATCTCGCTAATAAGTTTAGGTTTGCTTATTGAGCCCGAAGATTGTCTGCTCCATTTGTGATTGCCATCTTCTCTTTGTATTACTTCTTCCACATAGGTATTCCATTCTCCACACGAAGGGCATTTGCCTATCCATTTTAAGGATTGAGCACCGCAATTACCGCAGTAGAATGTTGTTTTAGTCTTTGCCATTTTGCTTAAGTGAATTTTTTTACAAAGGTCGGGATTTAATTTCAATTAAGAATTAAAAATTAAGAATTAATAATTGAAAAGACTGAAGAAAATAGACTTGAATATTTAGTTCATTTTCATAAAACCATTGATATTACTGTGTTTTTTGAAAAAATGGTTAATATTTTTATTGGAAAGGGCTATCTTTTTGTAGGAAGTGTCAATCTTTTTTGTTGGAAGGTCAATCTTTTTGTTGGGATATTCGATTTTTTTAATGGAATAGTTAATCTTTTTGTTGGGATGGTCAATCTTTTTTGTGAGATGGTTCATCTTTTTGTTGGGATGGTCAATCTTTTTGTCGGGATATCGAATCTTTTGAAAAATATATGCAATCTTTTTGTCCGGAAGTGCAATCTTTTTGTCCGGATGGTCAATCTTTTTTGTCGGAGGATCGATCTTTTTTTTGTTGGCTTATTTAGTGGTAGTTATGGAGCATATAATTTTTATGTTATTGCCAGACTTTAAAATCTAAATTAAAACTATGGCAATATTAATAAGACATTTTTAAGTATATCTATTTTATGAATAAATGAGGGAGTAATAATAATCATATTTAAATATTATAATATTAAAAAAATTACCTT
>CAIWDQ010000021.1 GCA_903911455.1 uncultured bacterium | reverse complement strand
TAAAGTGAAGAAATCATAGGTTTTATATTATTTAAATACAATAAATTCTTATTTTTGAATTCTTTTTTTAATGATATTAATATAAATCTTAAAAAACATAAACATGATATCAGAAAACATCAAAAACAAAACAATTGAAATGCTCTCAACATATACCGGAGAGCAAATCACTCATCTGGAGTCGCAATCGGTGGGAGGTGGCGATATAAATGCTGCCTGCAAACTGAAGACTAAGACAGGTGTTTATTTTATTAAATATAACAATGCAGTAAAATATCCTGCTATGTTTGTGGTGGAAGCTATGGGATTAAAGCTGTTGAAAGAGGCAGATGAGTTGTTTATACCCGAAGTTATAGGTTATGGCGAGGCAGAGAATGATTCTTTTCTTTTGATGGAATTTATAGAGCAAGGGATTAGGATAACAGACTTCTGGCAGGATTTCGGCAATAGACTTGCACATCTTCATAAACATACAGCAACGTATTTTGGGCTAGATAATGATAATTACATAGGTTCGCTTCATCAATCAAATATAAAACATGATACCTGGACTGCTTTTTTTATTAATGAAAGAATGCTTCCTCAAATAAAACTTGCCCGCAACAAAGGGGCTATAAGTAAGAAGCTTGTTGATACGTTTGAGAATTTTTTTAAATATATTGATGAGATATTCCCTGTAGAAAATCCTGCAATGCTTCATGGCGACTTATGGAATGGTAATTATATGGTGTCGCCCGATGGAACTGCTACTCTGATAGATCCTGCAGTATATTACGGGCATCGTGAAATGGATATTGCCATGACGCAATTATTTGGAGGCTTCTCTAAAGAATTTTACGAAAGTTATAACGAACATTATCCCATGCAAGCGGATTGGAGAAAACGCATGGACTATTGCAATCTATATCCTTTGATGGTGCATGTAAATTTATTTGGCGGAGGTTATATCAACTCAGTTGAAAGTATTATTAATAAGTTTTGATAAGCTTATATAATACAGAACTACTTATTAAAGTAAGGTTATATTCTTACCTAATAGTCTAAACACCTATAGCCTAAATACCTTTTTTACTTTGCCTGTCACCTATTGCCTTTTTCTTCCTAAAAGCCTATTCGTCTTTTAAATTCGGAACAAATAATAGCTGTAGCTACCGAAGCATTTAGTGATTCAGCTTTATCGTTATTATTATTAGCAAAAGATGGGATGTGAATTTTATCTGTAATTAATGAGATTAATTCAGATGAGATACCATTAGCCTCGTTACCTATTAAAATGATACCTTTTTCAGATAATTCTTTTTGATATATATTCTCACCTTCAAGTAATGTTCCATAAACCTTAATATCTTTAGGAGCATTAGAAATAAATTTATTCAAATCAGTATAATAAACATTAACTCTAGCAATGGAACCCATAGTTGCCTGCACAACTTTGGAATTATATACATCAACAGAATTCACGGAACAAACAATATTATTAATACCAAACCAATCAGCAATACGAATAATGGTGCCTAAATTGCCGGGGTCTTTAATATCGTCTAAAGCAATAACCAAATCAGAATAAATCTCATTAACATTAATTTGTTGATTAGTAATTTCAACTAAGGCTACAACGTGATTAGGAGTTTTAAGTCCGCTAATTCTTTCTAATTCGGTAAGGCTAATTTCATTTACCTCCATATTACGAATAGAAGCATGCTTATTTATCCATTCTTTGAGAGCAAATATCTCAGTAATCTTAAAATTACTTTTAAGTAATTCGTCAACTAATTTAACTCCTTCGGCAACGAATTGATTGTTCTCTTCTCTGTATTTCTTAACTTGTAAGGAAGTTAAATACTTTATTTTATTTTTTGAAAGCATGCTGCAAAGATAAAAAAAAATCCCGCCAAGGTTGACGGGATCCAAAACAAAAATATTATGAAAAACAAATATTTACTCTGCGACTACTTCTAAGTTAATTTCAACCTTAACATCTTTATGAAGATTGATTTTAGCCTTATAAGTACCTAACTCTTTTATATGTTCACCTTCAATAGTAATTTTCTTACGATCAATTTCGTAATTAAATTGCTCTTTTAAAGCATCAGCAATCTGAATTGCATTAACAGAACCAAATATTTTTCCGTTAGCACCGGCTTTTGCACCAATTTTAACAGTAATATCTTCAATTCCTTTTGCAAGAACTTCTGCCTGAGTTTTTATTTTTTCTAGTTTGAAAGCTCTTTGCTTCATGTTTTCAGCGTGGATCTTTCTATTAGTTTCACTTGCCATTATAGCATAGCCTTCAGGTATTAAATAATTACGTCCGTAACCATTTTTTACCTTCACTACGTCGTCTTTGTAACCTAAATTAGTTACGTCTTGTATTAAAATTACTTCCATTTGTTTGTCTCCTTATTTTAATAAATCAGCTACGTAAGGTAATAATGATAAATGACGTGCTCTTTTAACAGCTTGAGCAACTTTTTTCTGAAATTTTTGTGAAGTTCCGGTTAATCTTCTTGGAAGAATTCTTCCTTGTTCATTAATAAATTTCAATAAAAAATCAGCATCTTTATAATCAATATACTTAATACCACTCTTCTTAAAACGACAGTATTTTTTCTTTTTAGTTTCAACCGCAATAGGGGTTAAATACTTTATTTCTGAACTATTATCAGCCATTGTTTTCTTAATTTAAAAGTTAATAAACCCTGATTATGCAATTTCGGTATTTTCTACTTTTGCTTCGTGAAGCGTAATCTTATTATGTTTCTTATCAGTAGAAATTTGACGTCTTTTCTCATTGTATGCAATAGAGTGTTTGTCAAGTCTGATAGTTAAGAATCTTAATAAACGTTCGTCACGTTTGTAAGTAACTTCAAGTTCTGCTACTAAAGTAGGTGGAGCCTTGAATTCAATCAGGTAATAAAAACCTGTAGTTTTTTTCTGGATTGGATAAGCTAACTTCTTTAATCCCCAGTTGTTCTCAAAAATAATTTCAGCACCTTTATCTTGAAGATATGACTGAAATTTCTTTACCGTTTCCTTCATCTGTTCATCAGACAAAACGGGAGTCATAATGAAAACGGTTTCGT
>CAIWDQ010000020.1 GCA_903911455.1 uncultured bacterium | reverse complement strand
ATTTCAGGCATTGTATTATCGTTTGCAAGCAACTTATTTACATCAAATGCATCATCGTAATTATTAGTTGCATTCTGATCAAAAAGAACTAACATTTCATCAGATTTACTACCTATTGTAGTTGTTAATCTTATCAAATTATTTATTGAACTAGTACTTTTATAAAATGCTTGAGAATTATGAACTTTATTTGCACTAGTAAGACTTATACCATTAGTATTTAAAGATTTTATAAAAAATCCTTGCATCGCAGGGATATATTGTGTAGCACCATTTGTACTAACGCCTAAACTATAAGAGGCATAAGAACCTGTTATAGGATTCCAACAATAATAAGCACTTCCGGCAGCGTTTGAACTATTTGTTACAGTTGACCAATCAATTGCAGAAGTATAAGAATTTCCAATCATTTGCCATGCACTACCTCCGACAGTAGAAATATTTTGATTAGAACTATTAAGTGTACCAACATAATTTAATGTAGGTGAAAGAGTGTGGAAATATGTTGTATCTGCCCAAACAAAATAGCCCTGATTAGCAACAATAGGTGTACTAAGTGAATATATCCAATTCCAACTATTATTTTGTAAATATTTTACATAAATTGAATCTCCACCATTTACTGATGCATCAAATATACTAGCAGTTGAATTAGTAATAGGAATAGATACCATATGCCATTTATTAGCACTTATGTATTGCTCAACTTTAGTATTAGTAGCAGTAAAAGTACCATTTTGAATGAAAGATCCTGTATTAGTTGAATTTGATTTAATTAAAAAATTACCATTTACAGTTAAATTCTTTCCACTACTTATTGTAAACCCACAACCAGGATTAATTGTTAAATTACCAGCAATAGAAGCATTTGTAATAGTATCAATTACAGGTGTAGTTAATGCACTTGCAATTGTCACATAATTAGAAGCGTTAGGCGAATGATTTAAATCCCAGGTAGAAGCAGCTGACCAAAATCCTCCACCAATAAGTGAAGTAATAGGGACTAGACTTCCTGAAACAGAACCGTTATTCCAGGTAGTATTTGTATTAATATTAGTTGGATCTTTTAAATAAGTATAATTAATATTTGTACCTAGATTAACATTCACAAATTGAAATGCAGTAGTACCTCCAACATAGGTAAAGTTTAATGTAAATGCAGTTCTGTTACTACATGTAAACCCTGATCCACTATAAACAAATTGTGCTTTCAAGCAAGTATCATTTATATGTTGTCCTAAAGTTACCTTGTAATTTGAGTTAAAAGAGGGTCCAATTCCCCCTGTCCAGACAGGATCTGCAGTATAACTGGTAAACTTTAAAACATCCCTATTATAATAGATAATTATTTGCCATGTACCAATATTAGTAGTTGAATTTATAACAACTGGTACACTAATAGTTGAACCAGGTGTCACATTTGTTCCGTTATAATTTATAGTTACACTTGGATTTTGTCCAAATGAATTAAAACAAATAATAACAATAAATGAAACAAATATAGAACGAATCAAAAATTTAATTTTCTTTTTCATATTATGAGAATTTTTATTTCTAAATTATTTTAAATAACAATTATGGATTTGGATTAGATCCTAAAACATTACCTGAACATAAACCCATAAAATTAGTATTTGTTACAGATGAATTATTAATAGTAACAATTGGATTTTCAAAAACAAAATCAGGAGCTGTATATTCTGGATCTAAAACCCCAAGAGTCCTATCCCAAAGTGCAAGTATCGACCCTAAATCAATACCTCCACCATTAAGAAAATTTTGAGTTACATCACCAGCCAAAAGACGTAATGTGTTTTCATAAGGTAACGAATTACCTAAAGTATAATCCCACAATGCTAATACATCATCTAAATCTGCATACCAATTTGCAGTATTCGGTGCTTTAGCATCTAATAAATAAGATCCGTTTGGAGCAAAAAATTCATAATAACCATTTGCATCAGTTATAGTAGAGTCGATAATATTATTATTTAGATTTACTTTTAAATAAACAGTATATCCTACAAGAGGAATTAGTGGACTAGGATCACTATTATAATTTAGTAATCCACTTATTTTAAATTTTAAATTTACACCACCGTCAATCCAATTTGATGGGATAATATTTGAAGAAATATCAGCAAGTTCACAACCAGTTTCAAATGTAATATTAGAGCCTAAACTTGAACCACCACCAATATAGGCAAATCTTAATTTTAAAAATGTTCCATTAATATCAGTAGCAGAAGGACTGGACCATGCAATTTGAATTTTTTGGCTTGTTGGATTTAAAAATACAGTAGCATTATGTATGTTGTTTTGAGCATCAATAAAATAAAGTTTCGAATGATCATAGTCAATATTAAGAGTAACAGCACCCATATTAGAAGGCAAACCTGAAAAATCTAAAGGTATTAAAACATTTGTACCAATAGTACCTTGTACACTTTCAATTGTTGCAATATTAGTTGAATTAATTGGAGTTATAATTGAATTTGTATAACCTACATTAATTAAATTTGATTGAGTTGAACTGAAAGAACATGAAGGTAAAAAATTAATATTTGTACTCCCTATACCATTATATTTAAATTTTAATTTTAATACTTGTCCATTTATATTTGGAGAAATATTATTTGACCAAACAATATTAATATTGCTAGCATTTTGGTTAATTAGCGCAGAATATATATTATTAGTAACTCCGATAAAAGATAATTTTTTGTTATCAAAATTTATATTTAAAGTATAACTGCCTAAACCATTAGGCATTCCATACGGAAAATTATTCAACATTAAAGGAATTTCATAATCTTGAGCTTGTATTACATTATTTAAATTCCCTAAAGATACAAATGCTACTGGATTAGTTTCCGAAACACTTCCATTTATACTATTCACGGAATAATAAGTATTTCCGGTCAAATCACTAAATAAGCAACATGGAACAAAAGACAAAGTTGAATTACCTGACCCAATAATTCCAAAATTCAAACTAATAGTAGATAAATTAATAGAAACTAAATTAGTATTTGTCCATATTAATGTAATAACTCCATTGTTAGCATATGCAAGCATTCCATTTGAAAGATTACCAGTTCCTGTTGCATTTACAAATGTTAATTTTGAATCATCAAATTTAATATGTTGTTCAAATGAACCGAGATTATTAGAAAACCCAGTATAAGTTACAGGAACAGATATAGAATTCTGTAATTGCGAATAAATTAAATTACCTATTTCAGATGTAGCTGTTGGAAATATATTACTAATTTGTCCATTTGAATAAATAATAGGTAATATTACTGGAGGTATTCCACTATCAACTTCACAACCAGATAGAAATTCAATGTTAGTAGGAATTGTCCCACAATAAGAAGAAAAATTTAAATCAAATAATTTACCATTTACTATTGAAAAGGTATTTGGATCAGTAAAAGTAATTATTATTTCTTTATTATTATGAATAAATCCAACAAAATTTGATAAATTATACCCAAAAGGGATATTTGTTAATAACAATTTCCCTTGTGAATTTAATATTGGTGTAACTGATGTTGGATCAAATTTAATTATAAAAGTTATACTACTAATATTATTAAAATTAGTAACCATTAAAGGCATTGAAAAAGGTTGTCCAGGTGTTATTGAAACATTTGTTAGAGTAGCAGTTGCACCTTGTCCAAGCAACACTCCTTTAATAAACACAATAAACAACAATATTATAGTAAATTTCTTCATCATAGTTTTTATTTAATTTATTAAATATTTTGAACTAATATTTTTTT
>CAIWDQ010000019.1 GCA_903911455.1 uncultured bacterium | reverse complement strand
TATCCCATTGCACCAGCCTTAAACGAATCAAAAACAGATTCATCATTTTCACTTGCTGTTAGCATTATTACTTTTATATGAGGAAAATCACGGCTTAATTTCTCTGTAATAGCTATTCCTGACATCTTTGGCATCGAAATATCCATCAATAATATATCAGGTTTTACTTTTTCTAATAATATAAAAAGATCCTTACCATTAGCAACTTCTCCAATTACATTTATATCAGGTAAGTTCATAAGTAAAATCTTTAACCCATCTCTTACTATTTTGTGATCATCAACCAACACAACATTAATTTTCTCCATTTGAATCGCTTTTAATTATTGAAAAATAAAATGTACTCCCTTTTCCTGTCGTACTATCAAACCATATTTTACCATCATTTTTCTCTATAAATTCTTTTGATAATAACAGCCCTAATCCTCCCCCTGTTTCATAATCTGTACCTTCAGTTGTAAAGGATGTTTCTAAATTGAATATTTTATATTTATCATCCTCTTCTATTCCAACTCCGGTATCTGAAACAGATAAAATAATTTTCCCGTCATCTTCAGTTGCTTTTATTTCAATGGTACCTTTTTCAAGACTAAATTTTATTGCATTATCAACTAGGTTTCTTAAAATTGTTTTTATCATCCTTTCATCTCCATAAACAAAAACATTAGACTCAATCATTACCTGCAAATCTATTGATTTCTGTTCTGCTTGTGTTTTATATAATCTTATAACAGAAAAAATAGTTGAACTTAAATCAAAATTTGTTTTCTCTAATATAAGGTTATTACCCTTTGAATTAATCCAGGTTGTAAGTTTTTTAAGCAAATCAAATACCTCTGAAATTGATTTTCTAATAGATTGTACTGCTACAAATTTATGATCATCATCGAGTGTATAAAAATTACTTTCTAAAAATTTACTTAATGCAACTATCGAACCAAATGGATTTTTAAGATCATGTGTAATAATTGCAAAAAGCTTATCTTTTGTTTTATAAGCTTCTTCAATCTCATCTTTTTGTTTATTAATAAATTCATTTTTTTCCGAAAGTATTTTATTTGCACGTTGTTTAAGCCAATATCTAAAGAAAAAAAATATAACTAATAATGAAATAATGATTGAGATATAAATAAATGTATCGCGAAGGTATATTTGTTTATTAATAGCTAATCTTTGAATCTCTGTCTTTTGAAGTAGTATTTCGTTTTCCTTATCTTTTTCCTGTATTTCAAATTTAACTTGGAGTTCGGCTATTTTATCACTGCTTTCTTTTGAATAAATACTGTCAGTCGTTTCTTTAAATCGCTTATAATAATCCAACGCCTTTTTATAATCATTATTTATTGAATAATATTTAGAGAAGGACTCATAAATATCTCTTAAAGTCCACCTATTTTCAACTTCAATAGCCGTACTTTCGGCTAAACTAAGATAATCTTTTGCTTTACTGAAATTCTTTTTTGAAATATTAATATCCCCTATATTATATAATATGTGCGACGTTAAAAAATGATCGCCAATGTTTTTAGAGATTTTGTATGCATCTTCAAAATATCTTAATGACTTATCAAAATCATTTAGCTTCTTATATATTTCTCCAATATCTGCAGATATCATTGCAATATAATTTTTATCTCCAATTTTATTATACATTTCTAATGAACTCTTTTGGTATTGTAGTGCCATCTTATAATCTTTCATATAAGCATAAGTCACCGAAATATCTCTTAAAATATGTGCAATATTTATCTTTGAGTTTATATTGGTAGCTAATAATAACGCCTTATCATAATTTATTAGTGCTGTTTTATAATCTTTCATTACCTGATTAACAGTACCAATATTTATTAATGAGCTACATATTTGTAATGTATCTTTAAGTTCTTCGCTTAATATTAATGAGCGTTGAAAATATGTAAGTGCTTTGTCGTAATAACATGTTTGCCCATAAACTGCACCTATATTTAAAGTTACAACTAATAGTTTTGATTTATTTTTTTCCAGTTCGTAGCCATCATACGCTTGATTCAGATATTTTAATGCAATTTTAAATTTATTAAGCTTTTCATAAATTCTGCCTAAAGTATTTAAATAAGCATTTTTCTTTTTTATCCCATGGTTTTCATCAATCAATGCATATCCTAAGTTGGCATATTTAAGAGAAGAATCTAGTGATATATCCTGATATGATGATGTTAATTGATAATAAATCTCAATTTTATTATTAACATCACTTAATCTTAATTGATTTTTAAGGCTGTCGATCTTTGATTGAGCCAAACTACAAGTTGATAATAGGCATATAGTAATCGAAATGAGAACTATTTTTTTATTAATACTATTCATGATTTCATTACTTAATTCATTAATTTAAAATCATGACAAAATTAAGCTTTAATTATTAAAAAATGCTTATTTTAATAATTAAATCATAAAGGAACTTACTTTTGAGTAAACCTATTCTTTAATACTCAATATAGATTGTCTTTCTCTATTAACTATCAATTGTGTAACATCGGGGCGAGAGTAATGTCCCGAAACATCAAAATTCTGTCGTTCTTCGTACACTCTGTTTATATGTAAGGTTTCAATAATCAAACCCTCTTTATTTACAACAGGTGCTACTAACCATTCTCCATCAGGATTTGCAATACAAGAGCCTCCATCAGCTAAAATATCAGGAGCATTCTTTAATATAGTTTCTAAATGTGGTGTATCAATTGTGAAATCTTCTTTTCTCATAATACTCGAAACAGATATTACATAAGACCTGGATTCTTTTGCTATAAATCGTGTGATATCTATTGTATTTCTTTCAGAACCTGGCCAAACTGCAATATGAACATTCTCGCCCAATGCATACAATGTTGTTCGAGCAAGGGGCATCCAGTTTTCCCAACAGTTTAAACCTCCTACATTAAAATCATTTATAGAATGAACTTGCAATCCATTTCCATCACCTTGAGACCAGCATAATCTTTCTTCATAAGTTGGTTGTAATTTACGATGAACAGATTTTATCACACCTTCTTTATCAATATAAACCAACGAACAATACAAACTATGCCCACCTCTGTTAAGTGCCCTTTCAATCAAACCAAGATATATTGCAATCTTCGTTTTTTTAGCAAGTAAACAAATATCATTGATCTCCCCTTTTTCTATTTGTATTGAATTACTTATATAATGAGCATGCATTTCTTTCTGAACTTGAGAATTAAATTCAGAAGCATTAGTTAATGACAACCAAAATGGATAACCTGGCAATAACCCTTCACCAAATACTATCAAATCACATTCTTTATCACCTGCTTCAGTAATATATGTTTTAATCTTTTCAATGGTTTTGTTTTTATTTAACCAAACAGGAGCAATCTGAGCTAAAGCAACTTTCAATTCGTTCATATTATTCATTTGTTTTTCCTTCCTTTTTTTCTTTCACATTTAGGCAAACTGCCATCATTCTTATGATATTCACGACACGCATCGCAATTAGCATGTCGTTGGCATTTCTTATTCTTGCACGGACAATCTTTAGATAATATCACCTCACTTTCCATAACATATAGGTGTTGATTTAACTTAAGGCATTACTTATTTTTGGCAAATTTAAATATTATTTCAAACAAGCATATAATTAAGTTACGAAAATTTATTTCAACATACACTCTTTTACTATTTCTCTAAGTTGTGGTATAACTTCTAGTTCGAACCATGGATTCTTTTTCTGCCAAATCTTATTTCTTGGAGAAGGGTGAACCAAAGGCAAATACTTAGGCAAAAACTCTTGATAATTTCTTACATTCTCAGTTAATGTTGGCTTGAACTTATCTTTTAAATAATACTTTTGAGAATACTGACCAATAAGAATTGTGAGCTTAATATTTTTCATTTTTGCTAATAACATATTATGCCAAAGCGGCGCACATTCAGGTCGTGGAGGTAAATCACCTGTACTATTTTTACCCGGATAACAGAAACCCATTGGCATAAGTCCAAATAGATTTGTGTCATAAAACTGTTCCTTATCAACACCAAGCCATCTTCGTAGTTCATTCCCACTTTGGTCGTCCCATGGCACACCACTATCATGAACTTTTTGTCCGGGTGCTTGTCCTATGATAATAATTTTACTATACTCACTTACAGAAATAACAGGTCGTGGAGGATTTGGCAAAAATGATTTGCAAATTGTACAAGCAGTAACTTCATTAATTAATTGATTCATTTTGTTTATGACTTTATTTGAAAGAAAACAGGGAGTAAAATTACACAATTATTGTAAATAGAAACAGATTTATAAAAAAAATGGCAATTGAGGAAATGTAATTACCTCAATTGCCATTAAACCAAAGTTAGGTTTATTATCCTTTGAAATATTGTTCTTCTATAATTTCTCCGTTTTTCTTTATATCTTTGTGTTATCCCAATATTTTTTTAATTCAGTAATTGCAGTTTTATCAAAGCCTCTTTCTTGTGAAAATATATTTTCTATTTCTTTAGGGAATTGTTTTAGAAAGTTGATGTGTCCGGAAATAAGAGATGTGGTAACAGAAGATGAAATATAACTTTGTTCCTTAGCACGAATGATTTGTTGAAACGTATTAAGAATATAATAAACAATATTCATTCTGATTATTTGGTCAGGAGTTGCATCTTTAAGTGTTTCGTCTTTGATTGCATGTTGAACTTGTGGGTTTGATACTATCATTTTATTCAATTCCTGCCATTGTGAATCTATAGAACGAAGAACTTCTAACCTCAATTGACGCTGTGAATTCCTATGTAGAATTAGAGTAATAAACACTGTAAATACAAATTGCATTAAGCCCACAATCATCATGATTACAAAGGCATTTTCTTTTATTGATTGAAAAAAGGTCATTATATAAATTGTTTATTGGATTTCAAATATTCAGATACTTAATTTTTATAAAAATAAAACATTTGCAAGTTCATAAAGTTTTCGTAAAAAAATATATAGGTTTAAAAATTGTTTGTATCTATTTTATTCCACTATTATTCATAGTTTGTAAATAGGAGTCAATAAACTTTAGTTTTCAAACTACAAACCATTCTGTCAAATGATTTATAAGTCACATTTTACTCCTTTCCCTTATGAAAGCACTAAACATTTTGATTATAAAACCAATCCTATAGAATCAATTACTATAATTTCACTAACTAAAATTCCTCGTTATTGCTAAAAAGACATTAAGTTTAGTAGTTACTTTTATATTTTTAATAAATTAATAAGGCAACAATTTATATCCTAAATCAGACTTAATTAACATCATAAATTTATTTATAATTTAATATAAACATTATTCAAATATATACAATTTTATATATCGCTATTACTTTTTATGCGAAATTTCGTGGATATTTAAATATTTCAAATAAAAAAGCCCCACCAAAAACTGATGAGGCTGGTTTATTGTAAATTAGATTGCTTCGCTATGCTCGCAATGACGCAATGTTAATTTATTGATTCAAAATTCTTAATTGTCTTAAATTCCAGTTGGAATCATACGAATAATAATAGTATAGCCCTCAGCGGTTAATGTAAATGCAAAAGACTGAGCCACGAAATCAACTCCTACAAGTTTGCCCAAACCTGCACCTAATGGAAGAGCTGCTATAAATGTGCCGTTAACATCTGTTGTAAATGTAGTTTTATTGCCTACAAATTTACCACTTATTCCTACGAGTGGTTCTTCTGTTAAATGGTGAATAGCTGTTACTACCACTGGAGCTGTAATAACTTTAGGTGCACGGTGTGTATGGGCACCTTCGCTGGTTATTTCAATTACTTTCTTAAATTTATTAAATAATACAGGGTCTGAAGTCAAAAAGACTTTCATTTCATTACTTAATTCTTTACGGATAATCTTGAATGTTTCTTTATCTACAGCAGAGATTTGTTTTGTTACAAGTGATTTTGCTTTTCTGGTAATAATTGGTACACCCATAATAGCGATAAACTTATCCTTAGCTGTTTCTATTTTTGCGATGCTTATGATTGTAACTCCAGTACCTGTAAGATCTCCTATATTATCAGTTAACAACTTGACAACTCTATCGGAATCCTGTAACATAACTTCAGGTCTTAATTTTGAGAATGATTTTTCGGGAAAATCAAAATTGTTAAACATATCCATATCATTAACATCAAAATAGTGCCCTGCTGCTGCTCCTGCATTAAAAAGAATTTCATTGGCAAGCTCCTGTTTGCAAAGCTTTTTGTTAGAAGTTAATCCTTTGTTATTTCTACCCTGTATTACCCCAAGGTCAAGTAATAACTGACGACGATCGGCAACTTTTCCAAAAGTTGCTATTAACTTAGGAAAGCCTACAAATTTTGCAGTATTTTCATTATAAAAAATACCTACTTCACCAAAGACCTGAATGTGACCAAAAATGTTTTTTTTCATTTACTTTTTTATTTAAATTTATGATGCAAAATTACATCAGATATCCTCCTTCCTCTTATACTTTTTTGACAAATACTTGTAACTTTTTAATTAATAAAAAAAACAAATATATTTCATTTGCAGATTTTAAATATTAAAATGGACATTCTCTTAATATACATGTATATTTGCAAACAATTAACAGACTGATTTTATTAACCAATTATAATAAAGAAATTATGGATTTAAATATATTATTTATGACATGCCCTTGTTGCATTGTAGTAGTTGAACTTGAGTTGACGAGATTAAATATACAATTTACCAAAGTTGTTTGTGGAATGGCTTACTTAACTTTTGAAATTTCGGATGAGCAGTATGATGAATTAAATATGAAACTGCAAAAGTATAAGTTAAAATTGACTAAAAATGAAGATGACATCATAGCTGATAAAATATGTTTGGTAATTATTGAAATGATTAGAGATAATAAAGAAAAGATAAACGAAAATTATTCAGATTATATAGCAAACAAAATGCATTATAGCTATGACCATCTGGCTACAATATACAAAAGATCTAGATCTGACACAATAATGCATTTCATTATTTTAACCAAAACCGAACAAGCCAAAATAATGCTAACAAATGGAGATGTTAGTATGGATGACATAGCACATTATTTACATTATAGCAGCACATCTCATTTTTCGAAACAATTTAAAAAAGGGTCGGGATATAGCCCAAGAGATTATCAAAGACTTTTTCATTTAAATTAGAATTGCATTAATAAAAATAATTATAGATATCGGATTTAAACCATATTAACGACATGAAAATCAAAACAAAATTAAGGTTTAGATTTTTAACATATCCTCTCTTTACTCGTCGCTATGCTCCCACGACTTGTCGATATGATTCCACGACCCGAAGATATGATTCCATAACTAGTCGATATGATTCTATGGCTTGATGACATGATTACATGACCCGACGATATGATTCCATTACTCATCGATATGATTCCATTACTCATCGATATGATTCCACGACCTGATGACATGATTACATGATTCGACGATATGATTCCATGACTTGACGACATGATCCCATGATCCGACGATATGATTCCACGACTTGACGCTATGATTCCAGCGCTCGATGTTGAGATTAACGTATTATACTAATAATGAGATAAATTTGCTTTATACTATATTCAAATTTCGCTCTCTATTTAATAAAAAAAAAATCAT
>CAIWDQ010000018.1 GCA_903911455.1 uncultured bacterium | reverse complement strand
TTGAAGGTATTAATAATAAAATACAATTAGCTAAACGTAGAGCAAGAGGGTATAGGAATATTGATAACTTTATTAACATGATCTATTTTATTGCTGGTAAACTAAAATTTGATTACCCACTCTATCCGTTATAGAACCAATAAATAAATAATTTTCACCCCGATTTATAATAGCATTACCTGCTATTTGATTTGTCGATTTTAATTGAATATTATTAACACCCAATATATCTTGAAATAACTAATCTTTGAATTTCTGAAGTCCCTTCTCCGATTTGTAGTAATCTTTGGTCACGATAAAAACGTTCAATTGGGTAATCTTTCATCAAACCATAACCACCATGTATCTGAACAGCTTCGTCGGCTACTTGCTTTGCTATTTCAGCACAGTATAATTTCGACATTGCAGCTTCTTTAGCAAAAGGTAGATGGTTATCTTTAAGCCAACAAGCTTTATATAATAAGTTGCGCGCCAATTCAATTTTAGTAGCCATATCTGCAAGTTTAAAAGCAATAACCTGAATTTTAGTAAGCGGTTTGCCAAACTGTTTGCGTTGCTTTGCATATTCCAGAGCCATTTCAAAAGCCCCCTGAGCCAAGCCTAATCCCATAGCTGCAATTGATAGTCTTCCATTGTCTAAAGTGCTAAGCATAATCTTAGATCCTTGCCCTATTTGACCCAAAATATTCTCTTCGGGCACCTGACAATTATCAAAATATAAAGCCGCAGTGTCCGAAGCTCTCCACATCATCTTATCATGCATAGCTACAGGTTTGTAACCAGCAGTTCCACGATCAACAAGGATAGTCGTAAAAATCTTTTCTTCGCCTCTTACTTCAGTTACAGCCTGAACGGTAACACCACAAGCAGGTTGTGAAGCAGCATTCGTTATAAATATTTTTGAACCGTCAATACTCCAGGCTCCATCTTTTAAGACAGCTTTAGTCTTAGTCCCTCTTGAATCAGAACCGGCATCTGGCTCTGTAAGACCAAAAGCCCAAAGGTTCTCTCCGGTACACAACTTTGGTAAATATTTCATTTTTTGCTCTTCGGTGCCATAATAATAAATTGGTCCAATCCCCAACGAATTATGAGCAGCAAGTGTAGCCGCCTGTGAACTGTCAACTCTGGCAATTTCTTCAACTGCTATAATGTAAGATAGGACATCAAGACCTTGACCGCCGTACTTTTCAGGCAGGTACATGCCAAATAGACCCAATTCACCCATCTTTTTTGTAAGTTCAACTGAGAATTCGCCCTTTTCGTCAAGATCGTGAGCTAAAGGTTTAATTTCACGTTCGGCAAAATCCCTTACAGTTTGCCTGATCATTTCATGTTCTGAGTTTAATCGCAGGTCCATATTAATATGTTTATTGATTAATTACCAATTTTACCAACCTTTCGCTACAGCTTAATTCTTTTACCAAGAACGAAAGAATATAAAGTGATATATTGTCTGTTTATTAAACAACAATACCATCCTTTTGTTGACTTAAAATTAATTTTAGGTTATTAACTCTAAATAATTTCATAATTTTATTATGATTGCATCTTTCCATGTTTGTTTTGAAATAATTTCAATTTAATTTACTGCATAGAAAGTAAATGGAATTTATGAAGTTGATTAAATGCTTTAAGGGACAATTAATACTGAAGTTATGAATTAAGAAATTAAGAAATTATGGACCAAAAACCGTAGTTTGTAATCCATAATTCATTTTTAATAAAGAGCGGAGAGAATGGGATTCGAACCCATGAAACGCTTGTGACGTTTACACACTTTCCAGGCGTGCGCCTTCGACCAACTCGGCCATCTCTCCATTTGAGGCTGCAAAGATACTAAAATAATTATGAATTAAGAATTATGAATTTGGAATTGAAGATTTATTCCTTCCAGAATTTAGATTCAATATTGCTAAGCGGGGATACAAATTTAAACTCTCCTATACAGTCATCTCTCCCCGCAACGAAACCTGCAATAAGCGCTTAACATCTTCCACTGGTCTGTTCAAACCTAATAAAAACATAAGCTTAGCTACAGCTGATTCGGTGGTAATGTCGTAACCACTGATCACACCTATCCGTTCAAGGTCAACACTTGTCTCATATTTGCCCAATTCAACCGAACCTGATTTGCATTGGGATACATTGTATATAATAATGTCAGCTTTAATAGCATTTTCAAGCGCATCAATAAACCATTTATCGGTAGGAGCATTGCCCGAGCCGTACGTTTCAAGAATAACTGCTTTAAGACCGGTAATAGTCAGGATACTATTTACAACGTTTTTGGTAATGCCCGGAAATAATTTTAGAATAGCTATATTATTATCAAGAACTTTATAAACCTTTAGCTTCTTAAAGTTAGGCTTAAGTATAAGATGATGTTTATACTTAATATTCACACCCACCTTTGCCAGAGTAGGATAGTTACCCGACACAAAAGCTTCAAAATTCTCGGCATTAAACTTATTAGTCCTGTTGCCACGAAAGAGTTTGTTCTCAAAACAAATACAAACTTCAGGAACAATAGGGGTGTTATCGTCTTTAGCAGCAGCTATCTCAATAGAATTAATAATATTATCCCTCCCATCAGTACGCACAACCCCTAAAGGAATCTGAGAACCTGTAAGTACAACAGGTTTGTTTAAATTCTCAAGCATAAAGCTCAAAATAGAAGCAGTATACGACATAGTATCGGTGCCATGCAACACCACAAAACCATCATATTTCTCATAATTCTCATCAATTACCTCAGCAAGCCTAATCCAGAACGAAGGATTCATGTTAGAGGAATCAATCAAAGGATCAAAAGAAAAAGAATCAATATGATAATTAAAATTCTTAAGCACAGGTATTGATTGATACAAAAGATCCATGTTAATAGGATGCAAAGCCCCGGTAACAGGGTCTTTGATCATACCAATAGTACCGCCGGTATATATTACAAGTATTGAAGCTTGTGTTTGCATGTGAAAAGTATTATGAAAACATTAAAATTTAAACAAATCCTTAGCGTTTTGGGTCGTAATGCGGGCAACTTCTTCTACACTTACACCTTTTAAATGGGCTATCTTTTCAGCAATAATTGAGATATAAGCACTCTCGTTCCGTTGTCCGCGATGAGGCACCGGAGTAAGATAAGGAGCATCTGTTTCTAAAAGCATTTCCTCCAGTTCTAAATGATCAACCACCTTATCTAAACCTGAATTCTTAAAAGTAACCACCCCTCCAATTCCAAACTTAAAACCAAGGTCTCTGATACGCATTGCCTCTTCCCATGTACCACCAAAACAATGGAAAACACCAGTCAAACCATCAGTATAAGTTTCTTCAATAATATCTAAAGCACTATCAAACGAGCTTCGGGTATGGATAACCAATGGCAACTTAAACTCCCTTGCCAGCTCAATCTGATAACGGAAGCAAAAATTCTGTTCCTTCTCATAAGATTTATCCCAATAAAGGTCAATCCCAACCTCACCAACTGCATAATATTTATTAGTTTCCAGTTCTCGCAAAACCATTTGCAGTTCCTTGTGATATCTGTCGCTAACAGAAGTAGGATGCAGCCCAATCATCGGGAACATATTGTCGGGATAAGCCTTGCAAAGCGCATTCATGTCATCAACTGTAGAACTATCAATGTTGGGTAGCATAAAATATTTTACGCCTTTATCTAAAGCATTGCTCACAACCGTATCAATATCAGCTGTAAACTCTTTAAGATATAAATGTGTGTGAGTATCGGTTAGTATCATTATGCAAAAGTAGGTATTTATTATTATTATTTCTTACTTTTGTAAAAAAATCTATTTGAAAAAAATACTTATCATAAGATTCAGCTCAATTGGTGATATTGTTCTCACTACACCCATTATACGATGTATAAAACATCAGATAAAGGATGTGGAAATACATTATCTTACCAAAAAATCTTTTTCAAATCTATTAATAAATAATCCTTACATCAGCAAAGTTCATTGTCTTGATAATAATTTGAATGTTATTATGGATGATTTAATGGCAGAGAACTTTGATTACATCATAGACCTTCATAAAAATATTAGAACTTTCAGAGTTAAGATGAAATTGAAGAAACCTTCTTTTACTTTTAATAAACTTAATGTTGAGAAGTGGCTTCTGGTTAAGTTTAAGATCAACATCCTGCCAAAGATCCATATAGTTGACAGGTATTTTAATGCTGTTAAGATGCTGGGGGTTGTGAATGATAATAAAGGTTTGGATTATTTTATTGATGAAAAAGATAAAGTAAATACCCTCCACGAAAACTATAGTAAAGGCTTTGTTGCAATTGTAACCGGGGGTAAACATAACACCAAGCAAATCCCCGAAAACATCCTTATTTCTATATGCGACAAAACTAAGTACCCTATAATTTTGTTAGGTGGTAAAGAGGATTATGATAAGTCTGAATTGGTTAGGACTAAATCTACAAACAAAGATATTATCAATGCTTGTGGAAGTTATAACATCAATCAATCGGCTTCTATTATCTCGCAAGCCGACAAAGTTATTACAGGAGATACCGGTTTGATGCATATTGCAGCAGCATTCAACAAAGAGATTATCTCTTTATGGGGAAATACAGTTCCCGACTTTGGTATGTATCCTTATCTCCCAAAAGGGGACGAAAACAAGTCTTTAATAATGCAGGTAGAGGGGCTTTCGTGCAGGCCCTGCAGCAAACTTGGCTATGATAAGTGCCCGGTAAAACATTTTAATTGCATGAATAAAATTAATATTGATACTATTATTAACACTATAAACACAAATAATGACTGATAAACTCAAAGCTTTTGAAGAACTTCTGAATATAATGGACAAGCTCCGCAATAATTGTCCGTGGGATAAAAAGCAGACTATTGATAGTTTAAGATATCTTACCATTGAAGAAACCTATGAGCTATCTGATGCCATCATTGAAAAGGATATGGATGAGATTCGTAAGGAACTTGGCGATTTGATGTTGCATATTGTGTTTTATTCAAAGATTGCTTCCGAAACCGGAGCTTTTGATATAAAAGATGTGCTGGAAGGTATCTCAAAGAAGTTAATTAACAGGCATCCTCACATCTATGGTGATGTAAAAGTGGAGAATGCTAACGATGTTGCCAACAATTGGGAACAAATTAAGTTAGACGAAGGCAGGAGTTCCGTTCTTGAAGGCGTCCCTAACTCCCTCCCTGCCATGATTAAAGCATATCGCATACAAGATAAAGTAAAAGGTGTGGGTTTTGATTGGGAACAACCGCATCAGGTGTGGGAAAAGGTGAAAGAAGAACTCAACGAACTGAATGATGAAGTAGTTAATAACTCCGACCATGCTAAAGTTGAGGATGAGTTTGGGGATGTATTGTTTTCATTAATTAACTATGCAAGATTTATAGATGTTAATCCCGAAGACGCTTTGGAAAAGACCAACAGAAAGTTTATTAAACGCTTCAAATACTTAGAAGAAAAGACAATTAAGATGGGTAAAAGCCTACACGACATGACGCTTGCCGAAATGGATGTCTATTGGAACGAAGCTAAGGGGTTGGAGTAACCTCCCTAAATCCCTCCAAAGGAGGGACTTTTAATTTTGATATAATTATTTTTATCTGACTCTATGAGGTTTGAAAGTATATTCCACAATCGGCAAAATGTCTTTCATTATATGAATATATTTTTCATATTTAATCGAGTCGGAAAAAACACGTATTAATTGATATGCTTCTTTTTTAGAACAATCTATTGAGATGATAATTGAACTGATAGTTGTGTCAGGAAATGCTAAACTATATTTGTTATCATCAATTTTCTTTATAATTAAACTTCCCTTTGATGAAACTATCAGTGGTCTTTTATTTATTTTATCGGAAAATATTTTAACAAGATAAATTTTATTTATCAATGGATTAAAATCAATTTGTTTTGATGTAACGCTATCAATAATATTTATTAAATCACCAGGATCATATATATGTTTATTTGCATCTTTTATATTATCAATTCTCCATAATGTATCTTGATCAAAAAAATTTCTTAAATTTGATTCATCTTTATTATATTCTTTAAAATTACAACTATTTAAAAGAAAAAAAATAAATATTAAACTATATTGAATTTTCATTTGCTTTATT
>CAIWDQ010000017.1 GCA_903911455.1 uncultured bacterium | reverse complement strand
TGAGACAGCCTCTTTTTATTATAGAAGTAATATCAAATTAATCCATATACGGATATTTGTAATTAGTTGCAGGTATTAAAGTTTCTTTAATTGTTCGCGGACTTACCCATCTTAAAAGATTTAAATAACTTCCTGCTTTATCATTTGTACCAGATGCTCTTGAACCACCAAATGGTTGTTGACCAACCATAGCTCCAGAAGGTTTATCATTTATATAGAAATTACCTGCTGAATATCTCAAAGTTTTGCAGGCTCTTACCATTGAATATCTATCGTTACTAAAGATTGAGCCGGTTAAAGCATAAGGAGAAGTACGATCGCAAATACCAAGTGTTTTTTCAAAATCTGCATCTTCATATACATAAATTGTCATAACTGGGCCGAAGATTTCTTCTTCCATCGTTATAAAATGAGGATTAGTAGTAACAATTACTGTTGGTTCTACAAAATAACCTTTTTGCTTATTCCCATTTCCTCCAACTATAATTTCTGCTTCATTGCTTTCTTTTGCTTTATTGAGATAACTCATAATATTATCAAAAGAATTTTCGTCGATAACAGCATTTACAAAATTATTAAGATCTTCAACACCCCCTACTTTCATATCATTAACCATGTCAACTATCAAACCCTTAACTTCTCCCCAAATAGATTTAGGGATATATGATCGTGAAGCAGCTGAACATTTCTGACCTTGGTATTCGAAACCACCTCTTACAATTGCTGTAGCAAGTTCTTTAGGGTTAGCTGAATTATGTGCAAAGATAAAATCTTTCCCTCCTGTTTCGCCAACTATCCTTGGATATGATTTATAGTTTGCAATATTATCAGTCATCTGTTTCCAAAGTGAATTAAATGTCTTGTTAGAACCTGTAAAATGCAATGCAGCAAGATCTCTGTCATTCATAATTACATCACTAATAACAGAACCTTTGCCAGGAATAAAATTAATTACACCATCAGGTAAGCCGGCTTCTTTAAATATCTGCATTAAATAATAATTAGATAATAAAGATGTAGTAGCAGGCTTCCACACTGTAGTGTTACCCATTAAAGTAACAGATGCATTCAAATTAGCAGCAATAGCAGTAAAATTAAAAGGAGTTATTGTGTAAATAAAACCTTCTAACGGACGATATTCTAAACGGTTGATAGTTTCGTTTTCGGAAGTTGGTTGTTCACTATAAATCAAAGATGCAAAGTGTACATTAAATCTTAAGTAGTCAATTACTTCACAAGCTGCATCTATTTCGGCCTGAAATGCATTTTTATCCTGACCCAGCATAGTAGCTGCATTTAAAAGGTAACGATACTTAACTGATATCAACTGAGCAGCTTTAAGCATAATAGATGCTCGTTCTTCCCAAGCCAGGGTCATCCAGCTTTCTTTTGCACATAATGCTGCTGCTACTGCCATTTGGGCTTCCTTTTCTGTTGCCATATGGTAGGTAGCCAACACATGTTGGTGATTATGTGGCATTACTACTTTGCCCATAATTCCTGTTCTTACTTCTTTTCCTCCTATTATTAAAGGGATTTCTATTTGTTGATTAGACTGACGTTCTAATTCATCCATTAATAATTTTCTTTCTTTACTTCCGGGTAAATACGAAAAAATTGGTTCGTTTGTTGGTTCTTTAAAATTAAAAATCGCGTTGTTCATATAAATAATATTTTAATACTAATTTAATAATTAAGCTGTTTGATTGAATTGCATAAATATGCAATACGGTTGCAAATGTAAGTATTTTTTCATTAAACATTTTGTTTTTAAAAAATAATAAATTCCCATTTGACAGTTTTAAAACTTAATTAGGATATATAACAAACGAATCAGGGTTTTATCTTTGCAAGATGGAAAAATATTAATTTAAAAAAGTAAAAAAACTACATCTGACAATCTCAAGATAAATTATCATCAGATAAGGTATTATTTATGGTTCCAGACTTAAATTATCATTAGATAAGGTGTTATTTATGGTTCCAGACTTAAATTATCATCAGATAAGATATTATTTATGGTTCCAGACTTAAATTATCATTAGATAAGGTATTATTTATGGTTCCAGACTTAAATTATCATCAGATAAGATATTATTTATGGTTCCAGACTTAAATTATCATTAGATAAG
>CAIWDQ010000016.1 GCA_903911455.1 uncultured bacterium | reverse complement strand
TTAATATATTTTAACAAATAATTTTATTTCCCAATACAAAAACTTGAGAATATATTATGTAAAATCTCATCATTAGTTATCTCTCCTGTTATCTCGCCAAGATGATGTAAAGCTGTGCGAAGATCAATAGCTATAAGGTCGCCACTGATATTGTTTGCTATAGCTGCTTCAACTGATTTTACTGCTTCAAGAGTTTTAACCAATGCATCGTAATGACGAACATTTGAGACCAGTGTTTGATCATTTAAATCAGATTTAACTACTGATTTGACAAGACTATCGGTAATCAGATTTATATTTTCTTTGCGCTTGGCAGATACAAATACTATATCAAAATCAAACAATTCTTTAAGGTGCTTTGGTGATTCAATCATCTGATCAGTTTTATTTGCTACGATAATAAAGTGTTTGTTATTGTTTTGGATATGATGTTCAAAATCTTTTAAGGATTCTTTTATTTCTTCAAAAGATGTATTATTAATATCAACAACATACAAAATAATAGTAGCTTGCTCAATCTTTTGATAGGTACGCTCAATTCCAATTGATTCAATCTCGTCATTTGAAGCTCTTAATCCTGCGGTATCAATAAAACGGAAGGTAATTCCATCAATTGCAATAGTATCTTCAATTGTATCGCGGGTGGTGCCCGGAATATCCGAAACTATTGCTCTCTCTTCGTTAAGTAAAGCATTAAGTAGCGTAGATTTACCAACATTTGGTTTACCGATGATGGCTACCGGAATCCCATGTTTCAAGACATTGCCTAAGCTAAAAGAATTTATAAGTTTATTAACCTCAGTATTAATTTTATCCAACAGGATAATCAAATCATTTCTATTTGCAAATTCAACATCTTCTTCACTAAAATCAAGTTCTAATTCAATTAAAGATGCGAAGTTTAGAAGTTGCTGACGCAATTGTTTGATGATAGTAGAAAAACCTCCTCTCATCTGGTCTAAAGCAAGAGAATGTGAAGTCGTAGAATGGGATGCAATAAGATCTGCAACTGCTTCGGCCTGCGACAAATCAAATTTCCCGCCAAGGAAAGCACGCATAGTAAACTCGCCTGCAGTGGCATGACGGGCTCCATTATTTATAAGCAATTCAATGATCTTTTGTTGAATAAATACCGAACCGTGACAAGATATTTCAATAGAATCTTCGCCTGTATATGAATGCGGTGCCTTGAAAACACTCACTAAAACCTCATCAATAATATCATTTTCATTCTTAATAACACCAAAATAAATACGATGACTTTTGCTCTCGCTCAACTTAACATCCTTACGTTTAGGCGAAAACATCTTATCACAAATAGTAAAAGCGTTCTCGCCCGAAATCCTTATAACCGCAATGGCGCTTATGCCCGAACCTGTGGCCAAAGCACATATAGTATCGTTGTTGTACATATTTTTATTTTAGTGTACAAAGATAGGTATAAAAATACATATCTTTTGCTAATAATTAATTGCTTTTACACTTTTTTCTTAATTGAAAAGGTAAAAAAAACACGATTTATGCATTTTTTTCTCTGGGATGTGTAAATCGTACACGATTTACCTAAATTATTCCTCAAGATGGATAAATCGTACACGATTTACCTAAATTATTCCTCAGGATGGAGAAATCGTACACGATTTACCTAGATTTTTCCTCAGGATGGAGAAATCGTACACGATTTACCTAAATTATTCCTCAAGATGGATAAATCGTACACGATTTACCTAGATTATTCCTCAGGATGGATAAATGTTTGAATTTTCACCTAACTTATTCCCTGAAAAGGGTAAATGCATTAATTTTTAGTTAAATTATCAATAAGATAATAAAATTCAATCCTATTTTGATTAAAATAAATTTGACGCTTTAAATATTAAATTGTATCTTTACAAATTATTAGACTGATAATATTAATTAACCTCAATCTAAACTTATGAATTTAACAGGGTTTAATCTTAGTAAAAACTATTTTGATTGTATTGACGATGAAGGGAATTGCTTTATTGTTTATTGGGCAAAATTAGAATTCTCTCTGTTAAAACTCAATTATTCGGGAATCATATTTTCAAACTCACAAAACTTAAGCATCGAAAAATCATCTTTAAAGAAAATAAAAAGACCTATAGTTAATGACTTAATGCAATTTAAAAACCCTGCATTAAAAATAAATGGGAACTGGGAAAGATTAGAAAATCCTTATACAATATTATTATATACAGATGCTAAAGGAAATAAGATTTTCTGGGATTGCCATCATCCAAAAACGTATACAAATATTGAATATAAAGATAATTCTTTTAAAGGTTTAGGCTATGCCGAAACACTTACAATGGAAGTTAAGCCCTGGAAATTACCAATTGATGAATTACGATGGGGTCGCTTTTTATCAGAAAATACAACTATAATCTGGATTAACTGGAAAGGTAATTATCCTTTAAATAAGATCATTTATAATGGTATAACATTTGAAGATGCTATTTTTGATGAAAATAAAATAATGTTTAATAACAATAAATCAATCTTAAGTTTTGAAGAAAAAACTATAATAAGAAAAGGTAAATTAGCGAATGTATTAGCAAGAATGCCCTGGTTGAAGCTCATTTTTAAAAGTAAGATATTAAATACAATTGAAATTAAATATAAATCCAGAACATCGTTCAGTATCGGTGCTGATATTAAATGTAAAGGATGGTCGTTGTATGAAGTAGTAACTTTTTAAAACTAAATTATTATGCAAACAAAAACTATAATCGGAAAAATATCCTATGGATTAATTTTCATCTTAATAATACCCTTTTTTCTAGTATTATGGGCAAAAGCAACAGCATCGCTAATTATTTTACCTGTACCAACAAATCCTTTCTTAATTAACATAGCATTAATTGTCGGAATATTCTTTGTAGCTGCAGGAATGTTAAATCTATGGATACTTGGCAAAGGTCTACCAATGAATGCCTATCCGCCAAAGTTTTTTGTAACAAACGGAGTATATTCCATCACCCGAAACCCTATATATTTAGGATCAATCCTACTTAGTTTTAGCCTTTCGGCGATATTAATATCTGCTTCTGGTTTCTGGCTGGTAAGTCCTATTTTCACATTAATGATAATAGCTTACACTGTTGGTTTTGAGAACGAACGAACCGAGAAGATATTTGGAATACAAAACTACTCCCCTTTTTTATCTATAGCTAAAGCAAATGAAAAAACTTTAAATTTAAAAGAAAAGCTCGCAGCTTTCATACTTGCATTCGTACCTTGGGTGCTTGCCTATGAAGCCTTTATATTTTTAGGAATACCAAAGAATGCTATTAATACTACACTCCCTTTCGAAAATAAAATACCTGTAATTGAGTTTACAACACTCTTTTATGTGTTAACTTATTTGTATGCTGTAATTATTCCTTTTATTATTAAAAAAGCCAATGTTATGCGTGAGTTTGAGTATGATGTGTGGCTTGCAACAGGTATATCAGCTTTCATTTATTTTACAATACCATTTATTATAAAACAAAGAGAATTTATACCCCATTCTTTCTTAGGAAATCTATTAGTTTACGACAGATCGCAAGATGGATTTAGTGCTGCCTTCCCCTCTTTTCATGTTATATGGGCTTTAATATCAGCAAGGTATTTTTCTATTAGTTTTAAGAAGTTTAGCTGGATTTGGTATAGCCTTGCAGTATTAATAACAATAAGTTGCGTAACTACCGGCAACCATTCAATACTTGATGTAATTGGAGGAATAATTGTGTATATAATTGTAGTTTATAGAACACGAATCTGGAACTCAATACGCTCTTTAGCAGAACATATTGCCAATAGCTGGAAAGAAAAAAGATTTGGCAATGTACGTATTATTAATCATGGAGTTTATGCCGGAATGGCCAACTTTGTAGGCACACTAATAATAGATGGTTTCTTTGGAAGTAAGTATGCTATTGCAGGATTTTTAATAGGCATATTTGGAATAATCGGGGCAGGACTTTGGGCTCAAATTATAGAAGGATCCTCTAAACTACAACGTCCTTATGGTTATTATGGAAGCATAATCGGTACTCCAATTGGTGGTATTTTAGTAATAATTTTATTCCCTGTTAACTTCCTTGTTTTAATGGCTGCTGTAGCAATGGCTGCACCCTGGATACAAATATCAGGACGTATACGTTGCCTGGTTCAAGGCTGTTGTCATGGCAAAATAACGAACGAACATATTGGAATTCGTTTTACAAAGCCTTATTCTCGTGTAAATAAAATATCAGGACTTAGCGGAGCTTATTTACATCCAACACAACTATATTCTATTGGCACAAATATTATTACAGGTATTATTATGATAAGATTAGTGTACTTAGAAATGCCCGCAACTTTCATAATGGGAATATATTTTATAATGAACGGGCTCGCTCGTTTCGTTGAAGAATACTTTAGAGGAGAAGCTCAGACAGCTTATTGGAAAGGGATGAGGAGTTATCAATGGATAGCGATGATAAGTATAATCATGGGAGTTATTTTCACTTGTTTCCCAACAGTTAAGATGAATGAATTTCATTTGAATATTCCTTCTCTATATTGGGCAATAGCAATGTTTATAGTTACATCATTTGCTTACGGTGTTGATTTCCCTAATTCTAACCGTCGTTTTGCCAGATTAACGAGTGAATGATTTAACAAGAATTAAATTATTATTATAAAAATAGAAAGTAACTTTGCATTAAAAAAAATATGAGAACAATTTTAATAATACTAATACTTTTTATTTCGATACAATTTGGCATCTCACAACCTGCAAACACTAATATAAGTAGCGGAGTTATATTTGATGGAGAACCATATCTGGCAATTAATCCTACCAATAATCAGAATATAGTAGCAGCATGGATGGGAATGAAATATACAAGTGGATTGTTTAGAATAATAATTAAAACCAGAGCAAGTTTTGATGGAGGAAACACATGGAGCACATATACAACATTACCACACATGGGAACAGCTTATGGTTCGGCAGATCCTTCAATGGCATTTGATAAAAATGGGTTACTTTATTTATCTTATATTGATTATAAAGAAGCTCCCGATAGTGGTGGGATATATGTAGCACGTTCGTTTGATGGTGGTTTAAACTGGGACACTCCTTCAAAGGCATTTGACATGTATGATGTAATTAATAAAAGACCAATAGACAGGCCCTGGTTAGTTGTAGATAATTCAAATACAGTAAACTCAGGAACTTTGTACATAACTACAAAGCCCGCTCCCTGGATTAGTCCTCCAAACAGGAACTACTATAAAGTCTCTTCTGATAGCGGACACACCTGGAGTACAATAGCTAACGTAGATGGAGGCACACATTTAGTCGGCAGTTTAATAGCTGCTCCAATGGCTACTCCGGCAACAACTCTCAATGGAAGTTTTTGTGCAATATATCCCAGTTATGTTGTTTCTCAGAATCCTTTGCCGGCTTTTTATCTCGCTAAATCAAACAATAAAGGACAGTCATTTAATTATACTACAGTTGCTGCAATGGCTGCAAATACAATTGATACTAACTTTAAAACCGGATATCATTTAACAACTAGCCCTGTTGACAGCAATAAAATGGCATTATTAATGATAAAATCCAATACAACTGATGTTGATATCATGGCTTTAAATAGTATTAATGCAGGACAAACCTGGAGTAATCCTGTCCGTGTAAATGACAATACTGCCGGCAATGGCAAAGCACAAGATATGGTTTGGTGTACATATAATGAACAAGGTAAACTAATAGTAACCTGGCGTGATAGACGAAATGCAAGTACTAATGGTTTCTGGAATGCAGGATATGATTTCTATTATGCTGTAAGCAATGATAATGGACTTAGCTTTTCAGCAAATCAAAAACTAAGTAGTCAGTTTATTGCTTTTGATTCTGTTATTGCACAAAACGGAAATGATTTTATGTGTTGTGAATATAAGGCCGACACTCTTTATTCGGTTTGGGGTGATACGCGCAATGGAAAGATGAATATTTATTTTGCCAAAACTATTGCAAGTACTAATACAAATGTAGGCATCACTTTGCTTGAGGGAGATGAACCACAATGGAACATTTTTCCTAATCCTTCTTATGGTGATATTAATATTTCTGTTAAAGATGAATTGAAAGGCAAAGAGATTATTCTTTATGATATTAATGGTAAGAAACCTCTTAGTACAATTATTAAAGATAATATCACTAAGATTAATACTAATGGAATAGCTAAAGGAACTTACCTAATTAGAATAGGCAGTGAAGTAAAACAATTTATAAAGAATTAAATGACGTAGTTACTTTATTCAATATTAAAATTAAATAATTGGACAAGTAACTACGTAATCAATATTAATTAGTACATTTGCATAATAATTAAACAAAGACTTATTTATTAAAAAGAAATAATTATAATGAATACAATTGTATCTGACAAACTAGAGGATCTAAAACACTTATGTAGCACTTATAGAGTAAAAACTATGCATGCCTTTGGGTCGGTGTGTACAGATAAGTTCAATGAAAATAGCGATATTGATATCCTTATCTCATTTGAGGAATTAAGCATAGAACAATATACTGATAATTACTTTGAACTACATCATAAACTCCAATCACTTTTTAAGAGGAAGATAGATCTCTTGACAGAGAAATCTCTTTCAAATCCATATTTTATTAAAGGTTTGGAACAAACTAAACAATTGATATATGCAGCTTGAAATAACAAAAAATCTATTTGATATTAAATCTTCTATTGATTCAATAAATGAGTATCTGGGAGATAATAAAGACTTTAACGTATATAAAAACAATAAACTTTTAAGAAGAGGCATCGAACGCGAACTTGAAATAATAGGGGAAGCAGCTAATCGTATACTAAAATTAGATGCAGATATTAATATAGAAAACGCTCGAAAGATAGTAGATTTAAGAAACTGGGTAATTCATAGTTACGACACTGTTGATGATGTAATAATCTGGGGAATAATATCCAAACACCTACCATTATTAAAAGCTCAGGTAGAAGAATTATTAAAATAATCAACCCTCCTTATTTAAAAATCATTTAAACATTAAATGAAACCAAGAATTAAAACCTTATCCGAAAAAAAACTTATTGGTAACAGAATTAAGATGTCTTTTTATAATAATAAAACTTTTGAATTGTGGCGTAGCTTTATGCCAAATAGAAAAAAGATTCTTAACAATATTGGAACTGAACTTTATTCTTTGAAAGTATACACTCCTTCTTACTTTAATAATTTTGATCCTAATAAAGAGTTTGAGAAGTGGGCTGCTGTGGAAGTAAAAGATTTTGATAATATCCCTAAAGGAATGGAATCCTTTGTATTAGAAGGCGGACTTTATGCTGTATTCACTTATAAAGGATTAAGTACTGATGATGGAATATTCAAATACATTTATGGGAACTGGATTCCTAATTCTGAATACATATTAGACGATAGACCACACTTCGAAATATTAGGAGATAAATACAAAAACAACGATCAAAACTCTGAAGAAGAAATCTGGATACCTATTAGAAGTAAAGAATATTAGATATTTTTCATCTTTATGAAAACAATTTTTAACTTATCTTTGTTGTTTAATAAAAAACTATAATAAATGAGTATACTCGTAGGAAAAACCTCAAAAGTCCTTGTGCAAGGATTTACAGGCACAGAAGCTACTTATCACGCTTCTCAGATGATTGAATATGGAACAGATGTAGTTGGGGGAGTTACACCTGGCAAGGGTGGACAGATGCACCTCGACCGTCCGGTTTTTAATACAGTTGAAGAAGCTGTGAAGAAAACAGGTGCTAATGTTTCAATTATTTTTGTACCACCGGCCTTTGCTGCCGATGCAATTATGGAAGCTGCCGAAGCTGGTATCGCTTTAGTTGTATGTATTACCGAAGGTATTCCTACTAAAGACATGGTAAATGTAAAAGCATATTTATCAGATAAGAAAACTCGTTTAATTGGACCTAACTGTCCTGGTATTATTACTCCTAATGAAGCTAAGATTGGCATTATGCCCGGCTTTATTCACACTCCAGGCAAAATCGGTATCGTTTCCCGTTCAGGGACTTTGGCTTACGAGGCTGTTGACCAGATTACCAAAGCAGGTTTAGGGCAATCTACCGGTATTGGTGTAGGTGGCGACCCTATTCCGGGCACTACTATTAAAGATGCTGTTGAATTGTTTATGAACGATCCTGACACCGAAGGTATTGTTATGATTGGCGAAATTGGTGGTAATATGGAGACTGATGCTGCTTATTATATCAAAGAATTTGGAACTAAACCTGTGGTTAGTTTTATTGCAGGGGCTACTGCTCCTAAAGGAAGGACTATGGGACATGCAGGTGCTATTGTAGGTGGAACTGCTGATACTGCACAGGCTAAAAAAGAAATTTTAACCGAATGTGGAGTTTATGTTGTAGAATCTCCTGCCGAAATAGGAATTACGATGCTTAAAGCATTAAAGAAATAAAGAAACCCAAAGCTATATATATAGCAAAAGCCTTTCTGTGTTATGCAGAAAGGCTTTTTTAATTTTAATTAAGAATTAAAAATTAAGAATTAAGAATTAACAAGACAATATATCTTAAATCGTAATTCTTAATTTTTAATTCTAGTTTAGATTATTGTTTTAAATTTCATATTTAATACAATTACCTGAGTTTCGCTTTCTACAACATTTGCCGGTTGAATTTCAATTTCGTAATTTATATTTTCGGCATTAATGTAAGTAGGATTAAAATTACGTGATTTTAATAATGCTACACCGTATTCGTCGGTAATTGCTTTGACTCCAGCTTTTCCAGCTACCGCACCGAGTCGTAGATTAATGCCTCTTAAAACTGTTTTATCTATACTATCAACACATTTTACATTTATAAATCCAAAACTCTTAACAGATTTATAAACGACACCCCACGATATTTCGAACAATCGGCGTGCTGGTGCTGCCAATTTCTGTCCTCCGTTTTCAACATCCTTCCAGATGTTTATAATTAAAGGGTCTATTACTTTGCGAAGCTTAACCATTTCTTTTATAATATCAGCTACCACCTTTTTCTTAGCTTCGCGATCCAAAAGTTTAATTTTTAAACTTGCTAATTTAGCTATAATTTCGGCTTTAGTAATCATTGTCATTGGAGTACCTCCTGCTGCAATTCTATCGGTTTCGCCTTTTACGTAACCATTAGCAACCAGTATAATCTGCTTTTCAGTTTGCATCAAAGGCTTGCTCCCATCCAGCGTCATCCCGTACAATATACGATCGCTTGCACTATAGCCGGTTATATTATCTCTAATTTGATCATTAAGAGAATCAAAGCCGTGTATTACTCTCTTTTTTAAAATATCAAGCTCACTTTTTGTTAATTTAACACTTTCGTGAAGGTTGGATTGGGCAATATCCAGCAGTTCTTTTCCGGCTTCAAACAAAGGAAGTTGGGTGTCCAATGCAGCCGAATTTTCAACCGAGATTACATTGTCGCCGGGTGCCGAAGCATCTTTTTTAATTTTTGCTGCTGATAGAGCTATTAATCTATCGTCATCAGATTCGGGGAAATGTTTGTGAGATGCCATATTATTATTTGTTTAATTAATTAATAAAAATTGAAATATTTTAATGTTGATATATTATTCTTAAATAAAAAACTGGAAAATGAATAAAGAAAAGACGCTGTTTCACTCAAAAAACGGTCATTCCCTACGTCGAGGATCGCTCTATTTTTAAAAAAACAGCTATTCGCTACGTAGAGGATCTCCCTATTTTTGAAAATACAGTCATTCGCTACGTCGAGGATCGCTCTATTTTTAAAAAAATGGTCATTCTCTACGTAGAGAATTGCCTTATTTTTGTGAAATAAGCGATATAATTTTAATAAAATGAAAGATTTTTTAGAGAAACCCGGGTTAGGCAAAGCCCCAAATACAGAATTTTTTGATAAACTATGTTTAGTAGAAGACCAGCATTGACG
>CAIWDQ010000015.1 GCA_903911455.1 uncultured bacterium | reverse complement strand
GGAAAATAAGCCTCTTAAAAGGCTATTTACACATAGTAAATGAATAAAAACAGTGTAAATTACACCAAAATCCAGAAAAATCTTAAAAATTAGTCGAAAATTAGAAAAGTTTTTTAATTAAGCTTGTTTTGCAAAGGTCTCATTATTTTTAATTATGTCTGATAGAATAGATGTATCTCCAAATTTAGTGCATTTTGCAAAAGGCCATGATTATAATAATGCATTTAATAATTTAACTAATATAATTGGTGAAAACATTATATATGGCAGTAATAATATGATAAAAGGTGGTTATAAATGTGTTTGTTTTTCTGAAGCTCCTTTACCATGTATTACTAATGGCTTAAATAATAATCAAAATTATACTAAATATTCACCTTTTGGCATAATGACAAGTAAGAAATGGTTATTTAGTATTGGAGGAAGACCAGTTATTTATCAAACTGAAGAAGAATACAACCTTTTAGTTGAAGAAAAAAAATAGAGGCATACGACTTATGATTTATCAGAAAATAAACAAATTGATTTTACCTGGGAAAGAGAATGGAGAATTAAAATTGATAGATTAGAAATTAATCCAATTAATTAGTCGCTCCTTAGCATCTAAATAAATTGTTGATAATTAACATGAAACTGTTGATAATTATTTATAAATATATGTTAATAAATGCAAGAAAAGTTGTAATTTAGTGCAAAATTCTTGCAAATATGTTAGGAAAAAGTAAGCCACAAAATCAAAAAGATTTATTCAAACCACTGTTACTAGACTTTATTGATTTAAGTCATGAATTGGTTTTATTGTCAAATAAAATAGAATGGAGTTATTTTGAGAAAGAATTCTCTGCCAAGTATTCAAAAGTAGGACAAAAGTCTATGCCTATACGTTTAATGGTAGGATCATTAATGTTAAAAAGGTTGTATAATCTAGGTGATGAGACCTTAGTCCAGGAATGGGAAATGAATCCTTACATGCAATATTTTTGTGGAGAAGACAAATTTCAGCATAAATTCCCATGTGATCCGAGTGACTTTGTGCATTTTCGTAACCGTATAGGAGAAGAAGGTATTGAAAAGATCTTTGTCTATACGGTGCAATTACATGGTAAATCTGCTCAGAGTAAAATGGTATTATCTGACACTACTGTTCAGGAAAACAATACAACCTTTCCAACAGACAGTAAGTTAGCAAAGAAAATTATTGATAAGTGCAATAAGATTGCCCAGGAAGAACACATTAATCAAAGACAAAATTACAAGAAAGTTTCAAAGCAATTATTAAGAGATACCTATAACCCCAAACACCCGAAACGCAAAAAGAAGGCTAAACAATCTCAAGGTAAGTTAAAAACAATAGCAGGAAGACTAATCAGAGAATTAGAAAGACAATTGAGTAAAGAAAAGCTTGGATTTTATAACGATGAATTAGCAAAATACAAACAAGTATTAGAACAACACAAATACGATAAGAATAAGATTTATAGTGTTCACAAATCATTTACATCCTGTATAGCAAAAGGTAAAGCACATAAAGAATACGAATTTGGTAATAAGATAGGGTTGGTTGTAAATCCAAAAGCGTTAGTGATATTAGGAATTGAAAGTTTTGAGGGTAATCCTCATGATAGCAAAACCATTGAACCATTATTAGATCAAATCAAGAAGAACTTTGATTACCAACCAGAGGAAGTAGTTTATGATAGAGCAGGAAAAGGTCTAAAGCAAATCAATGGAGTAAACATTGTAACTCCAACAAAGCCTAGTAAAAAAGAAAGCAATTATCAAAAGCAATTAAAAAGAAAGAAGTTCCGAAGACGAGCAGCTATTGAACCAATAATAGGACATCTAAAAACTGACTTTAGAATGGGACAGAACTATTTAAGTGGGAATAAATCACCTAGAATTAATGCTTTATTAGCAGCAGCAGGTTGGAACTTAAAGAAATTAATGGTTAAACTCAAAAAAGAGTATAAAAATTTATTTAATTTTATTTTGTTGCAAATATATTACCCTAACTTAAAATTAAGGTTTTTGTATTGTTAAGGAGCGACTATTTATATAATAATTTTACCAAATGCTTATTGGGCAAAAAAATTAATTTCCTTATATGATTATTTTCAAAGATCAATAATTGAACAATATAAACATTTTGATCCTTGTGTTGATTATTATTGGGAAATATTTCCTTGAAGAATTTTATTTTTAAATGATTAGATTAACAGTTATGTGAAGAATAATATTGTTCGAAGTTTCCGATCTTCGCACCTATAAAATGTAGTTTTTAACTACAATGCAAAATGCCAAAGGCATGAAATGATTGTAGAAAAAATAAT
>CAIWDQ010000014.1 GCA_903911455.1 uncultured bacterium | reverse complement strand
TTGTGAAGCTTAATCTTGTAGACGAAGTGGTTTTCGCTGAAACTAAGCGAAATTTGTATTGATAATGGTGGCTGGATATTAATTTTAAGGATTAGCAGCGAACAAATAAAACTACAAAGTCGCATACCTTGGCAAGAGAGAGACGACTTTGTATCACAAGGAATCAGAATTAATGAACACTACCAATACTATTTATACCAGTTATCTTGATTCTGTATATGCTGATCAAGTAACCACTGTAAATTTAGAAAACATTATCAATAGAATCAGAAGCAATGAATTTCAAAGCATAGCTGAGAAAATTAGATTAGAAACTGATAATCATAAACAAAAACAGTTAAAGCAAAAAGTTCCAGCATTTTTCCCATGCTTGGTTCTGAATAATGAGAAGAATGCATACAATGAGCAAACAGAACTTAATGGAATAATTCAGTTTGATATTGATGCAAAAGATAATGTTGGTATTGATTTTAATGAACTTCGCGGGGAATTATTAAAAATAAAAGAGATCATATACCTTTTTAGTTCGCCACGAAATGGGCTTAAACTCGGCATTATGTCAGATCTTAAGCACAATACTGCTGATGACATAGAGAGTCTCAAATCAAGGTTTACTAAAGCTTATGTTATTACTGAAAGCTATCTACATCATCAGTTGCCTAAATTTACAATTGATTATGATAATAGTGCAAAGCATAAATTAGCATGTTATTTATCACACGATCCTGATGCCTACTTCAATCCTGATTGTGCTATTTTCAATGTAAATTCACAGTGTGTATACAAAAAACAAGAATCAAGATTGGTTGATAATTTACCCGAAGATGCTTCGCGTGTTGAAGAATTACTGCCGTATATTTCAAGAGATTTGGGTTATGACGACAGGCTTCAAGTTAATTCTGTTGTGATTGATGCACTTGGTTATATTGCAATTGCTTTGCTTGAGGCGCATTGGATAACTACGGACAGAAAAAAACTTAGAAAAGATCTTGAAAGTCAGTTGAAAAAATCTGGGACGGGGACTTTCAAGCCTAATTTTGGCATATTAGTTAATTTTGCCAAAGCCAACGGCTGGCAACCTATAACTGGAGTAAAAAGAAATACATTAACCGCACAGGAAACGAAACAAGAACTCCAACCTTTATTATCTCCACAAGAAGCTACCTTAAAACTTAAAAGTATCATTGAGTCATTTCTTGAAGACAAGCAATCAAGATTTATCAATTTTTCTACTGGTGCAGGAAAAACATATTCAACACTTCAAGTATTAGGAAAATTAAGCTGGCAAACAAAGATCCTATATCTAGTTAAGTCACATGCATTAGCCGAAGAAATAACAGCAACATTTAGATCAATTAGAGCAGAGCGATCTGAACAAAGGTCGCCTAAAGAACAGCGTTCATTTAAAAGTAGAATTGACCATATAAAAGGCCGCAGTAAACTTTGTGAAAATGATTCCGTTATAACAGCTGATGTTCCAGTCTATTTTTGTCATGCAGATGCAAAGAGAGATATAGGTGAGTCTGACACCTGCCTATATCAAGCTGAATGTCGTTATACCCTACAATTTAATAACCAGGGCAATATTAGAGTCATGACGCATAACGAATTCGTCAATCAGCAAGCAAAATACTTCAATGGCGTTGATCCAAATGGTGAGCCTAGTAAAGGAAAATGGATTCCTGATTATCTTATCGTTGATGAAGATATTTTTACCGTAGAAAAAGATTATTCTGAACCTATTGATAGTCGTTTTCCCTCTATTGTTAAAATTATAAAATCTGTTCAAAGCGGCTTAGAACTTAAGGACGCTATTATGGAGCATAAAATTGACCTCTTTTTTGATTCAGTAGAAAATAAATTTAACTCTCCAAAGGAGTTTAAAATAAAAGCTATAAAAGAAAAAGAAAAAGAAGATAATGGAGAATCCACCACAATAACAAATTATTCACAGTTATTTGTTAACATTACTCAATATGCCCTTAACGAAGAATTATATTTATTGAAAGGTATGCGAGTTGTTGATCAAGCGATTATTCAATCAACTATTAAACCTGTAGCTATCCGCTATAAACACATTCCTACACTGTTTCTTGATGCTACAGCTAATAAAGCCGTTATCGCACAATTACTTCCCGATGCTGAGTTTCATTCAATCAGTGTTAAATCAAAGGATGAGATAAATCTTTATCAGTTGCAAAATAAAGTATTCACAAAAGAACAATTAAAGAAAAATGGCGTATTAGCCGATGTCATTTTTGGTTTAAAAACACTAGCAGAGAAATATACTAAAGACGGAAAAGCGGTAGGGTTAATTACTTACAAAACCATTAATGACGAAGCAATTAAAGAAGTAATATCAAATGCCAAGCTTAAGGATTTTGATGAATATTTAGCTAATGAAGCTGGCATTGAAATGTATGCTCATTTTGGCGGATTAAGAGGCTTGAATAAATTTAATGATGTTGATTGCTTAATTATTTTAGGCCGCTATTGCTTACCTCCGGATGCTGTAGAAAGTAACACTTGGGCTATCTTTAATGAGTCAGGTGGCGATTGGGGAAAGCATTCAGTATGTTATGTTGATTCACCTGTAAGAATGAAAGATGGAGCTGTAATGGGTTTGAATAGCCAGATCTATCTTAATGATAAAAAAAGAGCCGTTGGTGAACATTATTCGTTAAGTGAAACTCAACAGGCAATTGGCCGTGGAAGAATGATACATGGCAATGCTAAAGATATTTATTACCTTAGCGGTGAATATATTGGCAGTGATATTGAGGTCACTGGATTCATTAGCTTTAATGACTATTTTTCTAGAAAGCTGATTGATGAAGACTATAGAATCATTAATCCTGACAAGTTAATGGCGGTAATGGATCTTGGCTTTATAAGAACAGGAAAAGGCGGTGAAACAGAGATGAAAAGAACTCTAGGTCTATCTGATTATGAATTTAAAAACAACAAAGATTTGATATACAAAGAGATTAAAGATGTTGGCTTTGTTCCTTTAAAAATAAGCTATAAGAATTTTGACAGTAAAATCATTAACCATGAATATTTTGTTAAAGATAAAGAACTACTATTGCAGTTCTTGAAGCCTAAAATTAAAGATCTTTTTGGCTTTAACTAAACAAAAGTCCGCCAATTCGTAAAATTATCTATATAATACATATAGTGGTTTATATAAAAGACCTTAATATATTATATAGATAATTTTACGAATTGGCGGTTTTCTAGATCTCCAAAAACATCATGATATTAATAGAACCGCAATGCTTCTTCATATCGCACTATTGACGAAGTCCTTGCCGCAAAATCTAGCTTTGTTGAGTCTTATTTAGCGAATAAAGCAGCCTATTGGTATTTTTATGATAGCCTTTATTTGAGATTAATATTTAAAAATACTGAGCAGTCTAAGTC
>CAIWDQ010000013.1 GCA_903911455.1 uncultured bacterium | reverse complement strand
TGGCGGAATTGGTAGACGCGTTGGACTCAAAATCCAATGAGGTAACACTCGTGTCGGTTCGATTCCGACCCAGGGTACTAAGGCTCTTTCAACTGTTTATGTTGAAAGAGTCTTTTTGTTTTAATAAAATTACTTCTTCAAACTTATCATTGTTATTTTTGTTTAGTATTGATATTTAATTTAAATAAAAATGAAAATCAAAATAATAATAATAGCTTTAATTATGAGTACAATTAGTAGTTTTGCTCAGTCAAAAATAAATTTATATAGTTTTAAGGTTACCGATATTAACGGTAAAGTATTTGATATGTCTTCCCTTAAAGGAAAGAAAGTTTTAATCGTAAATACTGCATCCAAATGTGGTTTAACTCCTCAGTATAAACAATTAGAAGAAGTTTATAAAAAGTATGGCGGTGATAAATTTATCATTATAGGTTTTCCTGCCAACAATTTTAACGCTCAGGAACCTGGTACTGATACTGAAATTAAATCTTTTTGTGAAAAAAATTATGGAGTTACCTTTTTAATGATGTCTAAGATATCAGTTAAAGGCGACGATATGCATCCACTTTATAAATGGCTTACACAAAAGGCGTCAAATGGTGTGTTGGACTCCGAAGTTGAGTGGAATTTTCAGAAATATATGATAGATGAGAATGGAAACTTTGTGGGAATGGTTTCTCCTAGAGATAAACCTGATTGCGATAGAATTATTAAATGGATAACCGGAAATTAAAATAACATTGTTACTTCTAAAATTGGTTTTTTTTAAAGTGCCTGTAGTTTAATTACTACAGGCACTTTGTATTTTTATGTATTAATCACCAAAAGAGATTCCTACACCCTTTGCAGTTTTAACAAGATCACCTCCAATATCAACCAGATTTGGTTTATTTATTGCTTCATCAAATGGGACTGATATTATATTAGGATGGTGATAGGCAACCATTTCTCCGAATTTCTCTTCCAATACCATTTCAAAAGCCTTAACACCAAATTCGGTAGCCAAAACTCTATCAAATGCATTTGGAATACCTCCTCTTTGCAAATGACCTAATACAGTTACTCTTACATCAGCTTCAACACCTGCATTTTTAAGATCAGCTCTAAGTTTTTCTCCTACGCCACCTAAGCGAATATGTTCATTGCCAACTTCATGAGTATCTTCTCCTGTAACATGTCCTCCCAGAGGTTTTGCACCTTCTGCGATAATGATATTACAAAATCCTCTGCCTTTAACATATCTTGTGTTGATGCGTTCAACTACTTTATTAATGTCGTAAGGTATTTCAGGGATGAGACAAATCTCTGCGCCACCGGCGATTGCAGTATTTAATGCTATCCAACCTGCATCACGGCCCATAAGTTCTAGTATAAATACGCGGTTATGACTTGCGGCAGTCGTAACTAACTTATCCAGAGCTTCTGTAGATATTTGCACAGCTGTCTGAAATCCAAAAGTAAAGTCGGTAGCTGCTAAATCGTTGTCAATAGTTTTCGGGACACCGATAATATTAAGTCCTTTTTCAAATAATTTCTGTGAGATACGTTGCGAACCATCTCCGCCGATGTTAATTACCGCATCTATACCCATATACTGAAGTTTGCGGATCATTTCATCCGATCTGTCGACGGTCGTCCATGTCCCGTCGTTATTTTTAACCGGCCATGCGAATGGGCCACCTTTATTTACGGTGCCAATAATCGTACCGCCCTGAACATGAATCCCTGCAACCCTCTTTTCATCCAGAATTTCGATCTCGGTAGGTTCTCTGAGGACGCCATTAAACGATTCGATAGACCCAATAACTTCCCAATCTTTTTCCTGAGCGGCTCTTTTGACGATTGCCCTCAATACGGCGTTCAATCCGGGGCAATCGCCGCCCCCTGTTAGTACCATTACTCTCTTTGTCATAATTTGTAAAATTGGCTGCAAAGGTATAAAAATTACTATTTATTTGATGTTAATCATTTATTAAATTATTTCGTTAAACTGCTTTATTACGCAAGTAATTCTCGGTGTTTTCATTATGATTGTTTTTATTTTATTTATTATTATGATGATTTTTTTTATGATGATTTTTATTT
>CAIWDQ010000012.1 GCA_903911455.1 uncultured bacterium | reverse complement strand
ATCTGACAGCGTATAGCATTTTCCAAGCTGTCCGAAAGTTAAAGCAACTAATTGGTCATAGGTTTTATATTTATGACAGCCTTTATCTGATTTATGTTTTCTTACTAAAGATTGTAAGATAGAACGAGGTATTAAATCTAAAATTTGTTTAATTATAGGTTTATTGTTATTTTTGCTTCGCCTGAGTAAATTCATTTTTATTGTTTTTTAGTACTCTACAAAATTATGAAATTCTCAGGCATCTTTTTATTTTATTAAAGTTTCGGATAGTTGTGATAATATTTCAAAAAAGCCTGTGGGATAACTCACAGGCTTTATTTTGTCTCTTTTGACTATTTTGTCTCAAAGATTTAATTTTAATTTTCTGATTTGTTGTGTAAAATCCTCATTTTCTGGGTGGAGCGTATGGGAGTCGAACCCATGACCTTCAGACTGCCAGTCTGACACTCTAGCCAACTGAGCTAACGCCCCTCAAATACTTTGCAAATATATGAATAATTTTGTTTCAAATACCTATTTATTACTTTTAGTTGAAAAGTATTTTTATTTTTTTTGTTAAATACTCTTTAATTTAAAACTTATGTCATAATTCTGTGTTATTTTTGCATTAATTTTTAATAAATAAATTATGAGGAAACTATACATTATATTATTTATAGCAATTATTTCTTTTGCTGTAAAAGCTCAGACAACTGCAGTTAATTTTACATTAAACGATTGTAACGGAACTAGTCAGTCGTTGTATAAATCTTTGGATTCGGGTAAAGTAGTTATCTTGTTTTATGAACATCAATGTGCTTCTTGCCTTCAGGGGGCTAATTTAGTTAAGAGTGTTTATAATTCTAAATACACTAATAATCCAAATGTTGAAATTATTTATTTAGATAATGGCGGTTTTCCATGCACTTCAATCAATTCTTGGGTAAGTACTAATAATTTATTACAAGGGCCTAAGATTGCATATAGTGCTGATTATGCTTCTCCTTATGGTAGTGGGATGCCAGTTATTGCTATTTGCGGACCTTATTTACATAAGGTATATTTTACTGCAATTAGTGTAACTCAAGCTTCAGATACTGCCAAAATGCGCAAAGCTATTGACTCTGCTTTGATGCAGATTCCTCTAGGAATTCAGGATGTTAAGAAAACATCTAACGAAATTGATATTTATCCTAATCCTGTAAAAGGAAACACTATTAATATTAGTTTTAATAGCTCTGTTAGTCAGAAAATATCTCTTGAAGTTATTGATCTTACGGGTAAAAGTGTGTATCGTCAATTCGATATATATATCCATGAGGGAGATAATACTATAAAAATCTCAGATGCTGAGATGCGAAACGGAGTTTACTTCTGCAGATTTAAAACTGCTGAGAGTAATTATGTCCGCAAGTTAATTATTAGCAAATAGGATAAGTTTTATAATTTTTTTGTTTATATTTTTCTTAAGGATGTTCTTAAAAGCTTTTGCAATAAGGACATCCTTATTTTTTTAAAAGAGGAAACTAACTTATATATTTTTATTATTTATGAAAGCGAAAGCATTTATTATTTTTTTTAGTGTAGTTTTAATTATTTACTCGCTGATAAATCTATATATCTATAGACATGGGTTTTATGCACTGCCCGAAGGTCTTTATCTGCAGACTTATTATACAATTATCTTCCTGTTTTTAGCTGGTTCGTACATCATCGGGCGTGTTTTAGAGCGTTTTCATCTTTTTACCATAGCCAAAGTTTTCATTATAATAGGCTCATTCTGGTTGGCGGCGATGGCTTATTTCTTTTTTATGGTGCTGATTATTGATATTTTAAGAGTTATCTTTTTTATCTTTAAAATAAGTCCTTCTTTGTTTAGCGAAGATTATGGTGCGCTTAAATTAATGCTTTTGATGGGTGCTATTTTTATTAATTTCATTCTGATTTTTACCGGACATCTCATTGCTTTGAATCCTAAAGTTAATGTATTAAATCTTAAAATAAATAAACCTCTCAAAAACATAGATACACTTAATATTGTGGCGGTTTCGGATATTCATATAGGCACTTTAATTGCAAAAAGGAGGGTGGCACGACTTGCGAAGCGCATCAATAATCTTAAACCCGACATCGTTTTGTTTGCGGGGGATGTGATTGATGAAGTTTTGACGCATGTGGTGTATTACAATATGGGCGAACCACTTAAGACTATCAATGCCGAGCTTGGGGTGTACGCCATAACTGGTAATCACGAGTACATTGGAGGTGCTGAGGAGGCGGTGGCTTATCTGCAAACTCTGAATATTAAAGTCTTGAGGGACGAACATGTTAAAATCAAAGATTCCTTTTACATTATAGGTAGAGAAGATCGAGATAAGCAGCGTTTTTCGGGTACGAAGAGGAAGGATTTGGCTTCGTTGCTCAAAGAGTTGGATCCTGAATTACCGACCATACTTTTGGATCATCAACCTTTCCATCTACATGAGGCTGCGGACAATAGCATCAACCTGCAACTATCCGGTCATACCCATCACGGACAATTATACCCATTTAATCTTATCACCAAAAAAATATTTGAAGTTAGTTGCGGATATAAATTGATCAGTGACACACACTTTTACGTCTCAAACGGCTACGGCACCTGGGGTCCACCGGTGCGTTTGTTTAAACGTCCCGAAATTGTAAATATCAAGCTAAGTTCTTCATTATAATAATTATTATTTTTTTTATGATGATGATATTTCTTTGGTATTGAATAAAACTAAAGAAATAAAAAGCAACCAAAAACAGGGAGTTAACCAACATTAATCTTATACTAATTAAAAGATTTAGTAAAATCATTCACGTAAGTACATGAAATGTTAAAATAAGAGTTCTGACAATGAAGAAATCTATTTCGACAATGAAGAATTCTATTCTGACAATAAAGAATTCTATTCTGACAATGAAGAATTCTATTCTGACAATGAAGAAATCTATTCTGACAATGAAAAATTCTATTCTGATAATGAAGAATTCTATTCTGACGATGAAGAAATCTATTCTGACGATGAATATATCTTTATTTGTTACTTGTCAGAATAGATTTTATGAGTATTGAATGAATTTTTATCATTATTAAAATTATTTTATTAATCAGAAATTTTACCTAAAGACCTAAAATAGTGACTTAGCAGATAAAGAAACATACTTAGCTGATGAAGAAACATACTTAGCTGATGAAGAATTATACTTAGCTGATGAAGAAATATACTTAGCTAATAAAGAAATATATTTAGCTGATGAAGATTTTTATTTAGCTGATGAAGAAATATACTTAGCT
>CAIWDQ010000011.1 GCA_903911455.1 uncultured bacterium | reverse complement strand
AGGTTGAGCATAAATAGTATTATTATAAATTAAAAGAACAAATACAATTATGAATTTAATAGTTTTCATAATTTATTGTATTTGGATTTTCTTTGTATAAGTTGCCTTACTAGTAGCCTTACCGATAGCTTTGGTAAGTTCAATATTTGTGATTGGATTAGGAGATGTAAGATTAAATATTCCTGAAATGTTTTCAGTTTCTATAGCAAAAACAAAAGCATTGAGAACATCTTCAATATATATCCAGGAGAAAGCCTGTTTCCCTGATCCTATCTTACCTCCTACACCTAATTTAAATGGAAGAAACATTTTAGGGAAAGCACCTTCATTTTTATCAAGAACAACAGATAAGCGGAATATAATAGTTCTTATATCTGCTTTCTTAGCTTCCTGTTCCCATTTAATACATAAATCAGAAAGAAAATTACCACTATAATTTAAGGATTGTTCAGTATGTGTTGAAGTACTATCGTAGATTCCGATTGCTGATGTTGAGATGAATAGTTTAGGTTTGTTCACTAAACTATTAATTGCTGAAACTATTTTCTTTGTAGAATCAATTCTGCTTGAAATTAAGACTTGTTTATATTTCTCGTTCCATCGTTTAGCTATTGGAGCTCCTGCAAGATTAATAACTACATCCACACCATTTAATTTCTTAGCTAAATCTTCAACACTTAAAGAAAGATCACTTCTTGTAATTGGTATTACTTTCCATTCTCTTAACGAAAAATCAGCTGTTAATCTCTTACCTATAAAGCCAGTAGAACCGCTAATAGCTATTCTCATAATAATTCTTGTTGTTGTTTCTTAGTAAGACTCTTCACTACTAAATCGTATGAATGATCTATCCATTCCTTTATCAGATTATCACTTATAGAACCATCAATAAGAACAGTATTCCAGTGTTGCTTATTCATATGATAACCAGGAAGAACAGAAGGATATTCCTCTCTTAAAGCAATAGCTTTTTCAGGATCACATTTTAGATTTACACTCAAAGCATCCACCAGATCAGTTAAAGCAAACATCTTTCCCGAAACTTTAAACACAAGTGTAACTTCATCAAAAGGAAAACTTTCAGTAACTCCTTTCTTTGAAATACAATACTCACGAAGTTCTTCTATATTCATGATTTATTTAAATTATTCGTTGTCTCCCCATCTATAATTATTAATATTAAAGCCTGCTATCTGCAAAACTCTGTTCACAACAGTTAAAACTACCTCATCAATACTTGATGGCTTACTATAAAACGAAGGACTTGCAGGAAAGATAATGCCTCCCGCTTCAGTAATTGTTTTCATATTATTAATATGAATAAGACTTAACGGAGTTTCGCGGGTAACGAGTATAAGTTTCTTTCGTTCTTTAAGCATAACATCAGCAGCACGTGATAAAAGATCGCTTGCAATTCCTGAAGCTATTCTTCCCATAGTTCCCATAGTACACGGACAAACTATCATCACATCATAGGATGCAGAACCGGAAGCAAAAGGTGCATAGAAATCATTAATATGATATGTCTTAAATGGGAGAGTATTAAAATCATCATTTCCTAGTTCATACTGCCATACTTCTTTGGCATTCTCAGTAAATACAACACCTGCTTTCTCTATTTGATCATTAAGTTGATTAAGTTTATCTAATAAAAGCTTTGCATAAATGGCTCCACTGGCTCCTGTGACACCAACAACTACCTTTAATTTATTTCCCATTCGCATGCTTGATTATGTATTGTATAGATATTACAAAAGCATTACTGAACTGCCCCCACTGAAAGAAAACATTTGTGCCTGAGCCAAAGTAGTCGTGTGCACGAATGTCTATTAAAGAATAATCAAATCTAAGGTTAGCTTTCCAATTTTGATCTATGTTATAACCAAACCCAGCTTGATAACTTAATGCAAATTTGCGAAAAGCATTACTTTGAATCTGTGTTTGGTACTTCTCTTCATAATAGGACATTAAAACTCCAAAGGCAAGACCAGTTTCACATGAAAAGGATTTAGTAAGTTGATAATGCCACAATACAGGGAGTTGAACATAATTAACCCTTAATAAGTATTGATCAAAGTCTCCAATATCAAAATTAGGATTGTGACTGCTACCTTTTTGAATATATTCAAGTTCCAACTTTAATGAAGCACGTGGTGTAAAATAATAATTAACATACACACCCACATCCAAGCCTAACTTATCGTAGCCACCATATGTATCTCCATCAACCTGCGATGCTACCAAACCTAATTTAAGTCCTGCATCAAAGTTTTGTGAGTGACAAACAGGTATTATTAAGAATAAAAGTACAACGATTATAATATGTTTAGTCTTCATATTTATACAAATTTAAGAATCTACAAAGTTAAAACAAATAAACCTGATATATTACTTAAATTTGTATAAATAATTATTTAAAGACTATTCAGTTCTTTATTCTAATATCCGAAGATGTCAGTTTGTGTTAGTTTCTTTACAGTACCGAACTTTTCTAAAGCATTAAAATCCATATCAGCTTCTTTGCCTAATATTACATATGTCTTGGTTTTATCCTTAACATAAGTAGCATTAAAATTCTTAACATCCTGTAAAGTCATTGTTGCAACTTTAATATAAACATCTTTACGTACGTCATAAGTAAAACCAAACTTTTCAGCATTTAAATAATTCCAGATTATACCCATCTTGGTTGTACGTTGAGTATTTATATTACTAATAATTGCATCCTTTGCAAGTTTAAAAGCTGTTTCGGATATAGGCATAGTATTGAATAATTCATTGAAAGCTGTAAGTGCATCAATAACTTTGTCGTTTTGAGTTGCAATATATGATACATTCAAATATGGTTTTAAAGGATCATTAGGAGTCTGATATGTAGAACGTGCAGTATAAGCTAATGAACGTTTCTCACGCATTTCCTGGAATACAATAGCATTCATTCCTCCTCCGAAATAAGAATTATAAAGACTAATATCAGCAGCTAATTTTAAGCTATAAAGTCCTCCTTTAGATAACAACTGAACTTGTGCCTGCTTTGAATCGTAAGGAGCAAAATATACTATATTAGTATTTGTTTCTAGTTCTTTAAACTTAACAGGTATAGAAAAAGGTTTGAAACTAGCTGGAGCTTTATGATATTTAACAAGTAGCTTCTTTAACTTTTCAACAGGCTCTGTACCATAATAAAGTACTGTATGTTCATAGTTGAAAAGATCCTTAATCTTATTAGTTAGTTGTTCTATTTTAATAGATTTCAATTCTTGTTCTGATAAGATATCAGTAGTAGAGTTCTTTGTTCCGAAGGTAGCATAATCAACCAAAGCACTAAAGTTACGATTCTGATTTAGTTTAGCATCTTTACGTCCTTTAAGAACATCATTAATATAATTATCAAAAGCTTTCTGATCAGGTTTAACATTAGCTAATAAATCTTCCATCATACCTAAAGCTTTCTCCATATTCTCACTCAATCCACTTATAGTTACATATGTTTCTTCATCACTTGATGAAACAGAGAAATTACATGCCAATTTATAGAAGGCTTGTTTAAACTCTTCAGCACTCATCTTTGAAGTACCTAAATAATGCAACATAGAGATAGCAACATCCATATACTTATCATTATTGCTTCCCATTCTGAAATGATAATATAAACTGAAAGTCTTATTCTCAGTATTCTCTTTGTATAATACATTTACATTGCCTGCTTTAAACTTAGTTAAGTCTTTAGTATAATCTAAGAATACAGGTTTAATTTCTTTTACAGGATTTGCTTTAATGTCTTTTACGAAATCAGATTCTCCTTCTCTATTAATAGATATAGGAGTAATAGCTGGTTTCTTAATTTTAGTAACTTCTTCAGGTTTGCCCTGACGTTTGTAAATTACTACATAATTGTCAGCAAGATTTGTTTTAGCAAATTCTATTAATTCCTTTTTAGTAACCTTACTTAACTCATCAATATATTTAACTGACTTTTCCCAACTTAAGCCATCAAGGAAAGAATTTGCCATAGCCATAGCTCTTCCATTATTAGATTCAAAACGTTTAAGTTCCTGTAGTTTTAAATTATTAATAGCAGCTTCTAACATCCATTCTTGGAATTCACCTTTCTTTAATAATTCAACTTGCTCAAGTAATAATGCTTTTACTTCATCTAATGTCTGGCTTGTTTTAGGACGTCCATTTAATACTAATGCTGTGTAATCAACAAGACCATAAGAATAAGCACTTGATCTCATTGCTTTTTGTTTCTGATTAATATTAAGATCAATCAATCCGGCTTTACCATTTGATAGCATCATGCTAATCATATCAGCCATAAGAGCATCTTTAGTTGCAACGCCACCAAATCTCCATGCAATAGTAATATTTTCGGCATCAAGACCTGTAACTTCTTTTATAATTGGAGTTTTAATAGGTTCTTCTTGTACGAACATTAACTTAGGAGGATTGCCTGGTTTTAGTTTGCTAAAGTTCTTATCAATAACTTTTATTACTTCATCAGGATCAAAATCACCTGACATAGATACAACCATATTATTAGATACATAATATTTAGCAAAAAACTCACGTACATTCTTCATTGAAGGATTCTTTAGATGTTCTGTTTCGCCTAAAGTAGTTTGTTTTCCATAAGGATGATTTGGGAATAAAGCTTTCAACATTGCTTCGCTTGACTTACGACCATCGTTAGTTAACGACATATTTTTTTCTTCATAAATAGTTTCCAATTCGGTATGAAACAATCTAAGAACAGGGTTTGTGAAACGATCAGCTTGAATGATAGCCCAGTTTTCTATTTGATTAGATGGAATATCTTCCTGATAAATGGTATAATCATTAGAAGTAGCAGCATTGGTTCCTTGCGAACCTATTACTTTCATTAGCTTTACATATTCATTTGGGATAGCTATTTTAGATGCTTCATATGATATACTATCAATCTGATGGTAAATAGCAGCACGTTTAGCTTCATTCTTTTCATTACGATAAACTTCAAACAAAGCATCAATTGTAGCAACCATTGGTTTTTCTTTTTCCCAATCTGTAGTTCCGAAATGAGTTGAGCCTTTAAACATCATGTGTTCAAAATAATGAGCCAGACCTGTTGTTTCGGCAGGATCATTCTTACTTCCTACTCTCACTGCAACGTAAGTCTGAATACGAGGTGCATCTTTATAAACTGTAAGATAAACTTTCAAACCGTTATCCAGAGTATAAATCCTTGCATTTAATAGATCTCCGGGAACACTTTCATATTTATAAGTCTTTTGTGCAAAAAGAAAGCCCTGAATAAGGATTATAATACTTATCAGAGCAAGCTTACGTAATGTAATTTTTTTGATCATGATTTTATTTGTTAAAGAAAGTTTTTGTTATGAAAATAGTTTATATCAATAATAATTCATTTAATAAAATTAAAACTAAATAGAATGAATTAAAATCATTCTATTAAATAATTGAAAGTAGAAAGCAATGTGATGTTGCTTTATTGTACAAATACTGTTAATCTTGTTGTTTTTCCAGCGGACAATCTTATTGTTCCTATTCCATGTCTTGGTGTAGTAGTAGTATTGTCAGTTACTTTTACATCCATTATTGCTTCCAAAGGGAATACATGAGTATACATTCCATTGCCATCTGTAAATCCTGAATCGCCTACTTCACCTACATACTTCTGAATATTTACCCAAGCACCAGGAACTGTAATATTAGTATCTGCCTGAGTTTTTACATAAATCTGTGCTGTGCAATTAGTGTCCTTTTTGCATGATGCAATTGAAATAAATAAAGCGATAATAAAAAACACTAAAATGTTTGTTGTGTTTACAATCTTTTTCATTATTTTTGCTGATATTTTATTAATATATGATGTCAACTAAATTTCAGCAAATTTACACAAAATTTATATAATACAACTATGAAAAGAATATTTTTAATTTTAATAACAATTTTATTTGTCAGTTCAGCTTGTAAAATTACTAAACAAACTACTGTTATAACTCCTAAAAAACATGGGAACATAGTGTTAATAAGTACTAAGTATGGTGATATCAAATTAAAACTTTATGATGAAACTCCTCTTCACAAAGCAAATTTTATTAAACTTGTTGAAGAACATTATTTAGATAGTACATTATTTCATCGTGTAATTAATCATTTTATGATACAGGGTGGCGATCCTGACTCTAAACGTGCATTAACCGGTGCTGAGCTTGGCAATGGTGGCCCAACTTATACTATACTTGCTGAATTTGTTCCTGCATTGTTTCATAAGAAAGGTGTATTAGCTGCTGCACGCGAAGGGGATAATGTAAATCCTGCCAAAGCATCATCAGGTTCACAGTTTTATATTGTTCAAGGCAATGTTTATACTAACGAACAACTTGATGGCTTCGAAAAGAGAATGGGGATTAAGTTTACTGTCGAACAACGTAAGATGTACACAACAATTGGTGGTACCCCTCATCTTGACGGAAGTTATACTGTGTTTGGGGAAGTTATAAGTGGTTTAGACGTTGTTGATAAGATAGCTGCTGTTAAAACTGATCAGAATAATCGTCCTACAGAAGATATTCGTATGATGGTTACTTTTGTTGATAATTAAAATTAGAACTCACATTTAATGCAACTTTTTTACCGAAGCTATGGCGAAGGCGAGCCTTTTATAATACTGCACGGTTTGTATGGCATTTCCGACAATTGGGTGACACAAGCCAAACAATTAGCCTCTTCATATAATGTATTTATCCCCGATATGCGCAATCATGGGCAATCGGGGCATAGCAATGTATTTAATTACGATGCTATGGTTACGGATGTACTTGAGCTTATAGAAACGAATCATCTTCACAATCCAATTATTCTTGGGCACTCAATGGGTGGTAAGATTGCAATGAAACTTACGCTTGAGAATCCCGAACTGGTATCTAATCTTATTGTTGTTGATATAAGTATGAGGCAGTATAATCTTAGGGAATTTCACCAGAATATGATGAATGCGATGCTGAATATTGATTTTACGAAAGTACATTCGCGCAAAGCAGTTGAAGATTTACTTACCAATAGTATTGAAGATGCCCGCACACGATTGTTTATAATGAAGAATTTGTACTGGACCGAACGTAAAACGCTGTCGTGGCGTATTAATATTTCTTCAATTATTGATAATCTTGATTCCGTTTTTGAAGACATTGTGAGCCCTGTTATTTTTGATAAACCTGCATTATTTATTCGCGGAGCTAAATCAGATTATGTTACTGATAGTGATTTTGCACAAATCTATCATAATTTTCCACAAGCTGAAATTAAAACTATTGATGAAGCAGGACATTGGGTGCAAGCCGACCAGCCCGAAGCCTTTATGCAAAGCTTAAAGTATTTTTTGAATATTTAGGGCGATAGGCTTTTAGCTGTTTAGACTTTTAGGCTATCAGGAATACATTTGGCGATTTGGTGATTTAGCGATTTGGTGATTTAAAAGAGTGGAAATCAAAGTATGAATAATAATGAGCTGTTACAACCCAAATGATAACGACTCTTTCTTTTTAATGGCTATTACCTAATGCCTATTGCCTATCAATATTAAATTCTTTAGACATTTTAGCACTTTAAGTATTCTTTTTTTATTTTTAATGAGATAAATTCAGAAAAAGAAGCTAAATTATCTTTAAAATACCTAAACGTCTATCCAATAGTGCATAATAAAAACTCGGATGCCGATTTCTGTCAGAGAAAAGGGCTTCCGAATATTAGTTTGCCCATTTCTGATAGACACAATGGCATTCCGGATATTGGTTTGCCGATTTCTGTCAGAGAAAAGGGCTTCCGAATATTAGTTTGCCCATTTCTGATAGACACAATGGCATTCCGGATATTGGTTTGCCGATTTTTGTCAGAGAAAAGGGCATCCATATTTATGTTAGCCCATTATTGATAGACACAATGGCATTCCACAAATATGTTAGTCCATTATTCTACTATTTAAAAGTACCAGATAAATATTTAGTATATTTTAATGTCAGTTATGACTTGTAATAATGTGTTTTGTGATTTGTGTTATAAAAAGAATCCATTTTAACCCAAATTACGCAATAGAACAAAGTTCAGTTATATTTTACGAATAATCAATCATTTATGGCATTTATTTTCTAATGCGTAGCATTAGAGAAAAAGTAGCTTATTTAATTGACATTTCGATATTTGTAATGACATTTTAATATCTTAATGCGTAATCTGGGTT
>CAIWDQ010000010.1 GCA_903911455.1 uncultured bacterium | reverse complement strand
TTGTACGACATTAATGGAAAGCAATTATTAACTCAAACATCTAACTCAAATATTAATATTGATATGAGCCATTTTGCCAAAGGAATATATACTGTAAAAGTTATAGATACTAACAGAACCTACACCCAAAAGGTAATTAAAGAGTTGTAGGCGCTGGTTTTATGCCTGCCCGTTATAATCATAACACAGGTTTTAAAACCTGCTCTTACATAATTCTAAAATATAAATGTACTATTCACTGGTCTCATCGCCATAGTTTTTAACGTTTTCCTTTCAACATAAGTTGCTAAATAATAAACTATGTTATTACAATCTTCATTCTTAAAATTAAAAAAGAAGAAGATTAAAACATTATGAAGAAGATTTATTTAATAAATAATAGGACATTCTTCAAAAAAATCGATACAAATGTACGCATACTTTAGCTCACTGCAAAAAAAGTAGGCATAAATGTGCGCATACAATAGCACAATTCTACAGAAGTCGGTACTTTTCACATGTGAAAATAGCTCACTGCAAAAAAAGTCGACACTTTTCACATGTGATAATGGCACACTGCAAAATAAGTCGGCACTTTTCACATGTGATAATAGCTCACTGCAAAAAAAGTCAGTACTTTTCACATGTGAAAATAGCTCACTGCAAAAAAAGTCGACACATTTCATTAGTGAAATTTGCACAATTATATTAGAATCTCCTATTTTTATCTCTTTAAATAATCCACTTTTTGTAAAGTATGCAATATAATATTCGCATTTTTATCATAATTAAAAATAAAAAAAAGATTCTTCTACTATAATATCTTATATTTGCATTTAATTTCTAAAACATTAAAATAATAAATATATGAAAAAAATAGTTGCGCTCTTTTGCTCTCTTTTGATGCTTATTGCATGTAACAATAAACAACAAAATAATACTAACGAAAATAAAGAAACTAAAAGAGTTGAAGAAAAATCTTTGATGCTTTTGGGTGGCGAAAAACAATATGTTGAAATTACTGGCGAATCGGATAAAAATCCTGTATTATTGTTTATACATGGTGGTCCGGGATGGACTGAAACTCCTCAACTAAGGTATTTTAATTCTGATTTATACAAATCATATATCGTTGCGACATGGGATCAGCGTGGTTCGGGTTTATCTTATAAAAACAATCCTAATCCCGGCAATATGACGTTGGCTCAGATAATTGCTGATGCGCATGAGCTTACTCAATATTTGATAAAAAAATACAATCAGAAAAAGATTTACCTTGCGGGATACTCTTGGGGAAGTGTTGTGGGGATGAATCTTGCGATAAAATACCCACAGGATTATAATGCGTATATAGGCATTTCGCAAGTCATAAATATGAGATATGGCATGGAGGCTTCGCAGGGATGGGTGGCCGAAAGAGCGAAGGCAAGCAATGATAAAGAAACGCTGAAGAAGCTGGAAGAGCTTAAGTTGTGTGATAATGATAAATGCAAAAGCTTTATGGCTTGCTTTATGAAACAATATGAATTGGTGGCTAAGTATAATGGGACTACTTTTAATAAAGATATAGATAAAGTTGAGGATTCGGTGTTGAAAAAGTATGATGATTATAAGAATTATGATTGGAATAAAGGTTTTGAGTTCTCGGCAGGTAAATTTGAAAAGGATTTGTTTGCAACCGACTTTACTACTATTAAGAAAATGGAAATCCCCGTTTATTTTATTTGTGGACGATATGATTGGAATGTTCCGGCAATATTAGTTGAGGAATTTGAAAAGAACCTGGAAGCTCCTCATAAAGAACTTTTTTGGTTCGAGAAGTCGGGGCATGGTCCTTTGATTGAAGAAGCTGCAAAGTTTAATGATATTATGATGAAGAATATTTTGAAATGAAATAATTGATTTATATCAATATTGTTAAATTTTTGCTAATTTTACAAAACATTTCTTGCATTTTTGTTGTTTAAGAAATAACGTCAAACTAATTTAAATTAATGAATAAAAATAATACTCCGTCTATCAATTTCAAAAGCATATCGGATTTATAAATTATAGTATATAAATACTGTAGTTTATTTTCTGTTTTTTAATTGGAATGAAACATGGATATTATTTACAAATATTAAAAAAGATATTGTATCTTTGCCAAAGTATAAATGGATTTCTATTTACAAATTTGAATTAAAAAAATGAGTGAACAAGAAGAAAAACCAAAAGAGAAAACAAGAAGAGATTTCTTAAAACAAGTAGGTATTGTAGGTATTGGAAGTGTATTAGCAGGCTCAGCTATTATTGCGGGTATCAACTATGATAAAAGAAAAACTAAAGGAGCTAGAATTAAAGTTTTGACTGCCGAAAACGAACTTCTGGAAATAGATAGAAATGATGCAACTAAGGTTGGTAAGTTTAAAGCCGAAAACCTTTCATATATGCAAAAGCAAGCTCGTGAAGGCATTAAGGGCAAACGTTGGGTAATGGTTATTGATTTATCTAAATGTAAGAATGCCCGTAAATGTATGTCGGCTTGTCAGGATGCACATCATCTTCGCCCCGAACAACATCATATCAATGTTTTGAAAATGCAGGAATCAACAAATACTGCACCATATTATATGGCAAAACCTTGTCAGCATTGTGATAATCCACCATGCGTTGCAGTATGTCCTGTAGATGCAACATACAAACGTCCAGATGGTATCGTTTTAATTGACAACGAAGTTTGTATTGGTTGTCGTTTCTGTATTGCAGCATGTCCTTATAGTGCAAGAGTATTCAATTGGACTGATCCAATACGTGCTGAAGAAGACAAAGACTTAGTTTATAATCCTGAACTTAATGTTCCTCAGAAGAAAGGTACTGTAAGTAAATGTTGTTTCAGTGCAGATAGATGTAGAGAAGGTAAGTTGCCTTATTGCGTTTCTGCATGTCCAAATGGTGTTTATTATTTTGGTGATGAAAATGAGGATGCAGTAACTAATGGTACAACTAAAGAAACTGTAAGATTCAGGAAACTTATTGAAGACAATGCCGGTTACAGACTTATGTCAGAATTAGGAACTGATACAAGAGTATATTATCTTCCACCAAAAAACAGAACACAACCATTTAAGGAAGAAGATAAACCGGAAGCTGGTGAACATATTGGAAATAATAATGCATAATTTACAGATATATGTTAGATCAATCAAAAACAAATAAAATTACATCCGATTTATTAAGTCATATCAGACTTAATTATGCTTTTAAGCTTTGGATGGGTTTCCTGATAACCTCTTTTTTAGTATGTATGTATGCATACATAACACAATTAGACAAAGGACTAGCAGTTACAGGACTTGGTGATTACGTTTCATGGGGAATGTATATTTCAAACTTTGTTTTCTTTGTTGCTACAAGTTTAATTGGTATGTTGATTAGTTCTGTACTTGGACTATCAGGTGCTAAATGGGCAGCTCCATTAGCTAGAATTGCTGAGATTATTGCTTTAGCTTTTGCAGCAGTTGCAGGTTTAGTTATTGTTATGGATATGGGGCGTCCCGAAAGACTTATTAATGTATTTCTTTATGGAAGAATTCAATCACCAATTACCTGGGATGTTACAGTTGTTACTTGTTATGTTTTGATAAGTACATTATTATTATATATCCCTCTTATTCCAGATATGAAATACTGTTATGAGAAAACAGATAACACACCAAAGATTCTAAAGAATATCTATAAGGCTTTATCTCTTAACTGGATTGGCTCTGATGAACAGAAAAAGATATTAAATAAATCTGTATTAATTTTATCAATCTTAATAATACCAGTTGCATTAGGAATTCATACAGTAACTTCATGGTTGTTTGCAAGTACTTCCAGAACTGGATGGGATAGCAGTATATTTGGACCATATTTTGTTAGTGGTGCTTTTGTTTCAGGATGTGCGGCTGTTATTATTGCAATGAATGTGTATCGTAGTAGCTACAATTTAAAAGACTATATTACCGAAATGCATTTTGATAAAATGGCTAAACTATTAGTACTTGTTTCTTTGGTTTATCTTTATTTTAATTTGAATGAATATATGGTGCCTGGTTATAAAATGAAGAAATTTGAAGCAATGCATTTACATGAATTATTTGCTGGGAGTCATGCAATATTGTTTTGGTCAGTTCAAGTATTCGGATTAATTATACCTATTATCTTATTACTATTTAAAAAGATGAGAAAGCCATCACCAATGTTAATAATTGCATTATTTGTATTACTTGGAGCATGGTTTAAACGATATATTATTGTAGTACCAACTATGGAGCATCCATTCTTACCTATACAAAATGTTCCTTTTAGTTTTAAGGTTTATACTCCTACTTTAACTGAATCTCTTATTACTCTTGCACCAATTATTTTGGTATTAATAATAGTTACCGGCTTATCAAAATTGTTCCCAATTATTCCTATTCAGGAAACTATTGATCATTATGAAGAAACCAAATAAATCAATTATTATGTTTAGAAAAAATATCATTATAAAGATTACGATAGCATTTATAATAACTGCTTTCTTTAGTTTACAATTAAATGCTCAACGTTGGGATGTTCCTTCTAATAAAAAAGCAAAGAACAGCTATATTAAATTTGATAATAATACTGCTAAATCTGGTGAAGAAGTATATACCAAAAACTGTAAATCATGTCATGGTGATGTAGGGAAAGCTAATGGTAATAAAACATTAAATCCTCAGCCACCGGATTTATCTTCTACATTAACACAAGAGCTAACTGATGGAGAGTTATTTTACATTCTTAACACAGGTAGAAATGCGATGCCTAACTTTAAGAACACTTTATCCGAAGAAGATCGTTGGAAAGTAATTTCATATATCCGAAGTTTTAACAAAAAATATGTTCAGGTTCTTTCTAAAACTGATCCTTCAAAAAGTAAATTGGTAAAAATTAATATGAATTTTAATGCTGCAACCAATAAGATGAATTTATCAGTTGTTGCAAATGAAGCTTCCGGACCAGTTGTTTTAAAGGATGCAGAAGTAATGTTATTTGTAAGTAGATACTTTGGAAAACTTCAAATAGATAAAACTATAAGAACAGATAAAGATGGAAATGCAACATTTAATTTTCCTAAAGATTTACCTGGAGATAGTATAGGAAATCTTACTATTGTTGCTAAAGTTAGTGATGAGATTTATGGAGAAATTGAGTCACAAACTAAATTAACAATAGGTGTCCCTACTGATAAACCAAGCTTAACTGCTAAGAGAGCAATCTGGAATGTTTTGAAATTAGCACCATGGTGGATAATCATAACTTACACTTCAATAGTTCTTATTGTTGGTTTATTTTTAGTGCTGATTGTTAGAAATCTCTTCAGAATTAGTAAAATTGGAGCTCAACAATAATCTATTAACATGAGAAAAACCATTCTTATAACAATTGTCTTTTTACTTGCAATAGTTATTAAAGTAAATGCACAAGAAGATAAAGCAACTGAAGTTGGTATTATTGAGCATCTTGGGAATACTATTCCTTTAGATCTTAAATTTGTAAATGATAAAGGTGATACAGTCACTTTGGCTCAATTAATCACTAAACCAACAATACTTTCTTTTGTGTACTTTGATTGTCCGGGCTTATGTAGTCCTCTTTTAGAAGGCTTAGGAAGTGTAATGCAAAAATCAAAACTAGATCTTGGTAAAGACTATCAGGTAATAACTATTAGTTTTAATTTTAGAGATACTCCTGAAAAAGCTAAAGCCAAAAAAGATAGATTTGTTGAAAAATATTCAAAAGGAAAAAGTGATGGTTGGATTTTTCTTACAACTGATAGTTTGTCTATATTTAAAATAACAGATGCTACAGGTTTTAAAACTAAAGCTGTAGGTTTAGATTTTGTTCATCCATCTGCAATTATTGCTGTAAGTCCAAAAGGAAGGATTACAAGATACCTTTATGGAATTACATTTCTTCCGGTTGATTTTAAAATGGCTATTATTGAAGCCAATAATGGACAACCCCGACCAACTATCCAGAAGTTAATGCAGATTTGTTACAAATACGATCCCGAAAACAAACATTTTGGATTAGATATTTTAAAAATATCGGCAACAATAATAATTTTCTTGTTGCTAACTTTTATAATTGTATTTTTAATCAAACGAAAAATAAAAAAATAATAATATATGAGTACAGAATACATTAGTTTTCTTGAGCATCAAGGGAAATATAAAGGAATACGTTCCTGGATCTTTGCAACAGATCATAAAAGAATAGCATTCCTTTATATGTATGCTATAGCTTCGTTTTTCTTAATTGGAGCTATACTAGGTTTGTTGATGCGTATTGAATTAATTTCTCCTGGAGAAACCATAATGAAGCCTCAAACTTATAATGGTTTATTTACAGTTCATGGTATCATTATGATATTTATGGTTGTAATTCCAGGGCTATCAGCAGTATTTGGGAATTTCTTTTTACCTATATTAATAGGTGCAAAAGATGTTGCATTTCCAAAATTAAATTTATTTTCATGGTGGTTATTTATGTTAGGAAGCATATTAGCAGTGGCTTCGCAACTATTAAAAAGCGGTCCTCCTGATACAGGCTGGACATTTTATGCTCCTTATAGTACCACTACCGGAACAAATGTAATAACAGCTACAACTGCTGCATTTATTTTAGGTTTCTCTTCCATCTTAACAGGATTAAACTTTATAGTTACAGTTCATAGAATGAGAGCTCCTGGAATGAAGTTCTTTAATATGCCATTGTTTCCATGGGCTATTTATGCAACAGCATGGATTCAATTATTAGCAACTCCTGTTGTTGGTATCACTTTAATAATGCTTATTGCTGAAAGACTTTTCGGCATCGGATTCTTTAACCCAGATTTAGGTGGAGATCCTGTTTTATTTCAACATTTATTCTGGATATATTCTCATCCTGCTGTATATATTATGATTCTTCCTGCGATGGGAGTTATCACAGAAATTATTCCTACATTCTGCCAGAAAAAAGTTTACGGTTATAAAGCTATTGCAATGTCTAGTTTAGCTATTGCTGGTGTTGGTTTCTTAGTTTGGGGACATCATATGTATACTTCCGGCATGAGTGAACAAGCAAGATGGTTTTTCTCATTATTAACTTTCTTGGTGGCTGTACCAAGTGCTATCAAAGTTTTCAATTGGATATCTACCATGTATAAAGGTTCTATTGATATGAAGCCTCCATTTCTTTTTGCCTTATTCTTTATTTTCTTATTTATGATAGGCGGGCTTACAGGATTAATCCTTGGATCAGTTGCTACTGACATTCAGGTACACGATACTTCATTTATTGTAGCACATTTTCATTATATCATTTTTGGTGGAATGGGCTTCGCATTCTTTGCAGCTATTCATTACTGGTTACCTAAAATGTATGGGAAGATGTATAACTTTACTCGTGCTAACATTGCAGCTGTAGCTTTATTCATTGGATTTAATCTTTTATATTTCCCTCAATTTCTTATTGGGATACAAGGTATGCCAAGAAGATATTTTGATTATCCACCAAGATTCCAATGGGCTCAGATTACTTCTACTATAGGTGGTTTTATTTTGGTTTCTGCAGTTATTTTAATGATCACTAATCTTATTATTGGAGTTAGAAGAGGTGCAAAGGCTCCTGCTAATCCATGGAATGGTACTACTTTAGAATGGCAGATACCTTCTCCTCCATCATTAGAGAACTTTGATGAAGAACCATTAGTTAAAGAAAATCCTTACGATTACAAATAAAATTAAATAAATATGAGCGAACATATCACACATGTTGAAGAACACAGAGACGATGAAGCTTCCAAATTAGGAATGTGGCTCTTTATCTTTACTGAACTACTTTTATTTGGCGGTTTAATTTTAGTCTATTCAGTTTTCAGGATGCAATATCCTGCTAACTTCCATGAAGCAAGTTTAGAGTTGAGTGTAACAATTGGTGCTATTAATACAGTTGTTCTTCTTATTAGTAGTATGACAATTGCTATGGCTATTACTGCTATTCAAAAGAAAAATAAAAAGCTTACTTTAAGACTTATTAGCATAACTGTTTTTATGGCATTAGTATTTTTATTTAACAAGTATTTTGAATGGGGTCATAAGTTTGAACATGGTTTATATCCTGGTTCTGATTTAATGCAATTATTAGAAAGAGGTCATCATTTATATTTCAGTCTATATTTCTTTATGACCGGCTTACATGCTTTACATATTATTGTTGGTATGGTACTTCTAATTATTTGTTACGTAAAAGTAAATAAAGGAAGTATTGCACATGATAAATTTGTATTCTTAGAAAATGGTGCATTATATTGGCATTTAGTCGACTTGATCTGGATATTCTTATTCCCATTATTATATTTAATTTCATAATAAAAACTAAGTAAAATGGATAACCACGGTTCACATATTACAGAATATAAAGTATTGGTAAGGGTATTATTTGTGCTTTTATTATGCACTTTCCTTACTATTTCGGTAACGGGTTTTAATCTGGGAGCTTTTACAGTTACAATCGCATTATTAATTGCAGGCTTTAAAAGTTATATGGTACTTTCCTATTTCATGCATTTAAAATACGAAAGTTTATTACTCCGTATTTTAGTGAGTATGGTATTTGTACTCTTTATTATCATTGTCCTTATTACGTTTATTGATTATTCATTCAGATAAAAACAAATTATATGTTTGCAAACAATTCAAATTTTGTTCAAGGGGTTGATACAGCTTTCTATTTAATATTTGGGGTTGCTATCTTTTTTCTGGTAATGTTAACTACAATAATGATTGTTTTTGTAATTAAATACAATAAAAAAAGACATGCTCATGCTGTGCAGATCAAAGATAGTTCTACTTTGGAAATAGTTTGGACTACTATCCCAATTATATTAGTATTAGTAATGTTTTATTTTGGATGGGAAGGATTTTTGCCTATGCGTCGTGCTCCTAAGGATGCAATGCAAGTAAAAGTGATAGCTAAGATGTGGAAATGGACTTTTGAGTATCCCGGAATGAAACAATCAGATACTTTAATGTTGCCTATTAATAGAGCTGTAAAAATGAATTTATTTTCAAAAGATGTAATTCATGGCTTTTCAATTCCCAGCTTTAGAGTTAAGGAAGATGTTGTTCCAGGAAAGAATAATTATACTTGGTTTGAACCTAAAATAATAGGTAATTATGATCTCTTTTGTTCGGCATATTGCGGTTTAAGTCATTCGTATATGTTGGCTTTAGTTAAAATTGTTTCTCAGGAAGAGTTTGACAAATGGCTTGCAGGACTACCTGTTAAGAAAGCTGAAGATAACAACGAAGGCTTTAAAATACTTGAAAAGAATGGATGTTTTTCATGCCACTCAACTGATGGAAGAAAGATCGTTGGTCCTACTTTTAAAGGATTATATGGTTCTAAACATGATGTAATGACTGATGGTGTTACCCGTAATATTACTGCTGATAGTATCTACATAGAGACTTCAATTATGGATCCTAATAAGGATGTGGTTGTAGGATATCCTTCTGGTGTTATGAAATCGTACAAAGGTTTGATAAGAGATAAAGATATGCCTAAAGTAATTGATTATTTCAAGACATTAAAATAAGATTATAATCTAAAAACAAATATAAAATTCCTGATTCTGCTTTACAGAGTCAGGAATTTTAATAATACAACATTATACATTTGAACAAAATAATATCTATACTAAAAACGGTTCCTTCACTAATTAAATATAAGGTGTCTTTAGCAGTAACTTTTACTACTGTTATCGGGTATCTTATTTATACTGGCAGCTTTAGTTTTGATATTTTAGCTTTGATTCTTTCTGTTTTTATACTTGCCGGAGGTGCGAGTGCTTTAAACGAATATCAGGAGAAGAGTTTTGATGCTTTGATGGACAGAACTAAACATCGCCCTATCCCATCAGGCAAACTGTCACCTCTTAATGCTTTATTAGTATCTTTATTATTTATAGTTGCAGGTGTTTTATTATTATATTTCTTTTTTGGAATAGTGCCTGCTTTGTTAGGTTTATTTAATATTATATGGTACAATCTTCTTTATACTAATCTTAAAAAGATAACAGCTTTTGCAGTTGTTCCGGGATCTTTAACAGGAGCAGTACCTGCCTTAATTGGATGGACTGCAGCCGGTGGTTATATATTTGATGCAAAGATTATCATTATAGGTTTCTTCCTTTTTATATGGCAGATACCTCATTTCTGGTTGTTATTAATTAAGTACAGCAAAGAATACGAAACGGCAGGTTATCCTTCTATCTACAAAGTTATTCATAAAGAAAACCTTAAACTAATAACTTTTGTATGGATAATTGCAACATCGGTGACTACTTTAATGTTTCCTTTGTTTCACATCATAACTTCTATCCCTTTTTTAATAGCATTATTAGTTTTAAATATATGGTTGGTGATAACTTTTACAAGACTAACTTTTAGGATGCAATACGAACTTAATTTTAAGAAAGCATTTATTACTATAAATCTATTTATGTTTCTTTTTATGTTATTACTAACAATAGGAGCATTTATCTAAATTATAATTTAAAAATACAAAAAAGCCCTGCATATTCATTGAGTATGCAGGGCTTTTTATATAAATGAGCTTAACGGATTATTCTTTTAAAAACTTCTTTATGATAGTTCCTTTATCTGAATTAAGTTTTAAGATATATATACCTTTTGAGTATGATGAAACATCAATAGTTAGCTTATTAAATATATATGATGTATAAATTGATTGACCAAGTAGATTGACTATCTCTATACTTTGTTTGGTATTTGAAGTCGTTTCAATAGTAATATTTTCTTTGGCAGGATTTGGATAGACCTTTAATTTATCAAAATCATTTGTAGTAATACCTGTAGAGCCTTGTGGAATTACTTGTACAGAGATAATAGAGTTAGGATTTTTTTGAAGATAAGAAGTATCACAGTAAGTTGATGCACATCCTATAGAGTCGGTAATAGTAAGGCAGATTATATACCATCCTGCTGTACTGTAAGTGTGGGTTGGATTAGCTAAAGTATCTGAAGTGCCATCTCCCCAAATCCAGTGGTAATGTAAAGGCGGAACTCCTGAAGCATTATTATAAACAAAATAATTATGCGGAGTGCTAACATCAGGTGTCATTGTAAATTGAGCTGAACAAGTATATGGTATATAGAAATTAGCTACATATGTTCTGCTAAAAAAAACATTGATGTTAATAACCGAATCATAACTAATAGCTGAACCATCTAAATTTGACCAATATAAAAATTTATATCCGGGGTTTTGATGAGCATACAAATTTATATTTTGATAATACATATAAGTACCACCTCCTGAGGTAGTACCACCATTAACGGGATTTGATAATGTAGTAATATAATAGGGAATTGGTGTAAAATTGGCAACAAGATTTCTATTTGTAGTAGCGATGAAGGTTATTAATGAATCATTGCTTATTATGTTGCCGTTTTCTGTCCAGTATGCAAAAGTATAATATCCATCTTTACCACTGGCATAAACTGTACATGTTTGATTAAGTGAATAAACGCCTCCTCCATAAATATCACCACCATTAGTAGGGTTAGAAGTTGTATTAATAAAAACCGGGCTATTAGTGAAATTAGCAACAAGATTTGTATTTGTTGTAAAAAAGTCATAATATAAAGAATCAGTGGTGACAATATTCCCGTTTATAGTCCAGTTCATGAATGTATATCCGGGATTTGGTGTTGCATGTAACGTACAATAGCCACCAGTTTGAGAACTGAAAGTTCCTCCTCCTGAAGTTGTTCCTCCATTTATTGGGTTTGAAGAAGTAGTTACCTGAAAATTTATTGCTGAAAAATATGCGACTAAATTACGGCTTGCATTTACTGTAAAAGTATATGAAGAGTTATAAGTTACAATATTACCGTTTTCAGCCCAGTATAAAAATGTATAAGCCGTATTAGGTGTTGCAGATAAAGTACAAGTTTGATTTGGAACAAAAGAACCACCACCTGTAAGGGTTCCTGCATTCGGAATGTTTGCTGATTTTGTAATTATAAAAGGAGATGAAGTAAAATTTGCCTGTAAAGTAGTATTAGAATAAACAGTAAAGAAATATGTTGGATTATTACTAACAATATTTCCACTTTGAGTCCAGTTAACGAAATTAAAGCCCGAATCGGGGATTGCATTTAAAGTACATATTTGATTATTATTATAGATGCCGCTTCCGAATGTAGTTCCTCCATTTACTGGATTTGAAACTGTTATAACTACCGAAGTGGTTAATGCTTCCTTAGCTTTACCATTATTATCTATTGGAAGACTTTCTGCTTTAGTACTATTAATTGTAATGATAGAAATTAGGAGCAGGAATAATTTTTTTAGTGTTTTCATTGGTTTGTTTTTTTGGTTAATACTATTTTTTTAATAATTATAATATGAATAATAATGAGATTGTTTTATTTTTAATGAAGACAACATTTTTATTAAAAAGGTTGT
>CAIWDQ010000009.1 GCA_903911455.1 uncultured bacterium | reverse complement strand
TAATATTATTCTACTACAAATTTATTGTTTGAAGTTCCAGATTCATTTTCAATCTTGATGAAGTATACTCCTGAATTCAGATGACTAATATCAATAACTTTAATTGAATTAGATGAATTGATGTTAATTTCTTCTTCAATTAACTTAGCACCTTCAATATTATAAATAATAAACTTAGTTTTCCCTTTTTTAATCGAACTACAATCAATATTTAATTTATCATGAGCTGGATTAGGATAGATATTAGTTGCATTCAACATATTGTATTCATTTATACCTACAGAAATTCCAATTGTAAAATTTGATGCATTTCCATTTCCACAAGAATTTATGCCTTTAACACTAAGATTTCCTCCGGTAGCTGTTGCTGCAAAAGTTATAGCAGCACTTGTATCACTACCAGCAGGTATAGTTGCTCCAGTTCCTGAATAAGTCCATGAATATGAAGTAGCACCTGAGATTTTATTTATTTTGTAAGTTACAGTTTGTGGAGAGGAAGAAGTACTAGCAAAACTAATGTTATGACCATTATTAGTGCCTGGAGTTGAACATGTAATAGCACCGGAAGCAACAGGTACAGTACAAGTATTTACAGTTTTACAAAGTTTATCATTTGCTGTATTCTGATCATTTACTAGGTTTGTAGAAGCGCAGAAATTAAAAGTTGAACTTGTAGGAGCAGTAAATGTATTTGCAAAATTATATATTGTAGAATCATTGTTAAATAATATGCCTGTCCATGTTTCAGTTACGGGTGTAGAACTACCAACTTGATAGGAAATTGGAACACTTGTTTCAGTAGCAGTTCCTTTATTTTTTATCCATACACTTACGTTTTGATTGCTATTTACAGGGACTGTATTTAAAGGATTAACAATACTTGAAACTAATACGTCATGTGCATTAGGTGTTGCAACAACTGTTACTGATATACATGAAGTGTCATTTGAATGTATATTATCGCCAACAACATCAGTCCATACACAGAAAGTAAAATTAGAAGTAGGTATAGTTAATTGATTAGGGAAAGTATAAGAATATGTACTTGAAGTATAAAAAGTGCCCATTGCTGTTCCAGTATCTGCTAATACATGATTAATACTATATTTAATAGGAACGTTAGTCAATGTTGTATTTCCTGTATTTTTAAAATAAACAATAACATTAACTGAAGCTCCAGCATATAATGAAGTAGCTGGTGAACCAATAGATGTTAATGAGGCATCAATAGTACTTGGGGTTGATATTACAGTTTTGCATAAAGTATCATCTCCATGAATAGAGTCTGTCGATAATCCAGTCCAAGCGCAAATAGTAAAATTAGAATTAGGTGCATTAAATGTTGTAGTAAATGAATAATATCCTGTACCACCAGTTCCAATAGTTCCTGTATATATTCCAGTTCCTGTTAATACTCCATTTACACTATATGAAACCGGTACGTTTGTAACCGAAGTATTCCCATAATTCTTTATATACACATATGGAGTTATTGTAGTACCTGAAATTACTGAAGAACTTGGAGTAGAAATAGTATTTATTCCTACATCATTAGTTAGTGTAGTATTAATCGTTACATTTTTGCAAATTGTATCATTAGCATGATAAACATCTCCAGGTACAGAAGTCCATGCACAGATTGTAAAAGGAGAAGGTAAGGTAGATAGGACAGTAAAAGAAGTAAGAGTTACATTTGTACTTGCGCCAGGTGCTAAATTTAAAGTTAGATATGTGCTGGTGGGTGTTCCATTATTTACACTATAATAAACATTATAACCACTGTTGTTAATTGCACTATCTCCAAAATTATGCACTCTAACAATAGGACTTACAATAGAATTAACTAATGCTATATTAGCTGGTGTTAATATTGAATCAACACCTGCATCATAATAAGGGGCAATATTTACTGTAAAGTCTATAGCTTCTCCAAGATTACCATAATCACAGGCAGTTGAAGTTGCACTTAAAGGAGCATATGTGGATATTCTAATACGCATTCTGTGAGATCCTGTTGATGCATTAGCAGGAATAGTAATACTTTGGTTGTAAACACCAGGTGAAACAGCTGAAGATTGTAGAATCATTTCGGTACTGTTGTCAAAGTTATAATCATCATTATAATCTATCCAGGCGTATGCATAATTGTTGCTACTACTTGGAGTGTTTATATAGAATCTAAGATTATAAGTGTGATTTTTGTATAAATTTGTTGACAAAGAACCAGTAAGATTAGAATACCCATACGTTCCTGATGTATTGTTACATGGAGTATTGGGCATGTTTATTGTTCCAATTTGTAAACTGTCAATTTTATAATTTTGAGCGCCAGACACGCATCCAACAGAATAGAGATTGGTAACACAATACTGTGCTTTTAATGTGAAATTTATTGTGATAAAGAACATTATCAAAATAAAAGTATAAAACAACTTTTTCATTTTTAAATATTTTT
>CAIWDQ010000008.1 GCA_903911455.1 uncultured bacterium | reverse complement strand
CAATCCTTGCATGGTGTTATTTATTTTTTCTGTTTTTAAATCAAGTTTTTCTGTTTGTTCAGAAAGTCTCTTAAATCCTTCTTCGTTTGACTTCTGATGAAGGTTTATGATCTTTTCGATACTTGCAAAGTTATCATTGACCAATTCTCTTAATTCCCTTATTATTGCATCCATATTAAAAATTCTTAATAGTTAATATCTAAAATTTGTTCAGGTATTTGATCAACTAAAACTATCCCTACCAACACTTCTGGATGATTACTTTGCAAATCCGGTATAATTGCACCTTTAAATAAATCATTCACATTGAGTGATAAAAAAGATGAGTATTTCATAATATAATTATGTTAGGATAATATTCCATTTTTCATTATTTCTGATTCGTGCAACACCCTTTTTATAAGTTCCTGCACTTAAATATTCGATCGTAGATTGTGTCCATATATTTGATTGAGATACATACATAGGCCATCCTATCAAAATAGAAGCTTCTTGCATGGTTATATTATAATGCTGAGTAATAGCCTGTAAAATCAATATCCTGTTAAAACTTGCATTTAATCCTGTGATTGAATAGTTTGTCGGTGCAACCGAAAGGGACAGTTCCCTTTGAAAACTTGCATTTAGCCCGATGATATGATAACTTTGAGTTAAGCACTGTAAGGCTAAAATCCTTTGAAGCGTTATTGATCCGGCAGTTATTGAATAGGTCTGTTTTGCGCATGACAATAATAAAATCCGATGAAAACTTGCATTTAAAGAAGTAAATGTATAATTCTGAACAGCACAATTCATCAACCTGTAAATAGTGAGGGGAGTCCCTATTGTTGTGATAGCGTAAGTCTGCACTGAGGCTGGTAACTGTCTTTTTAAGCCAAATAAAGCGTTAAACCCGGTTAAAACAAATGAAGTCGCCGAGGCTGTTAATTTTCTGATCACCTTTAACCCTGCATTTATTCCTGTAATCACATAAGTTGTAACGGCTGCCGGTAATTGTCTCTTAATCGGGAAAGTGGCATTTAGGGCTGTTAATGCAAAAGAAGTAACACCTAAAGCGAAAGAATAAATATTATTCCCAAAAGTTATTCCTGTATTATTCCCGCCGTCAAGCGAAGTTCCGCCATCATAAAAAGCCCCTCCGGTACTAATACAGTAAGAAATCAGGCAATTTTGAACGTTAGTATTAGGATTTCCACTTAATCTAGTTAGAGTATAAGTTGCAGCTGTCACCCCTGATATGGTTATCTGATTACCATAACCATTAGCGGTGATTGAATTATAAGTTTGAGTTGTTCCTGATGTTATATAAAGTTTCTGACCGGAATCAATTGTTATATTATTAAATGTATTGGATAAAATTATATTGAATTTATTTGGATGGTTTGAACCTAAATAAACTGATCCATTTGTTGACCTGTCACCTAAATAACTTATTAAATAATTTCCAGTTTGGGTTATATTCACACCCATCCTATAAGACTTATAAACACTAATTGCATTCCCTAATGCCCATGTTACAGCCTTAGTTACTGCACTTAAATCAATACTGCCAATCCTTGGACAATCCATTGTTAAGGTACTTGCACCTGTGAAACTATTTACAGTTCCCCAAGCCCTGTCTTGTGGAAGAGGTACTCTTGCCTGAGTTGATCCTCCATCTGTTGTGACCCATTTAGCAACATTACTAACTGACATTGCACCTGATGTGTGCTTAAGAAAGCAGTCGATAGCCGTTGGAAAAGTTATACCTAAGTTTCCGCCACAATCACCAATAGTTTGAATATCACTTAGATTAACTGTTGATGGAGGAGTAGTTACTGAAACAAAGTAAAAATAATTCATGTTTGCTGAAAAGGATTTCCCTTGTGTGTAACCATTAATAGTGTTT
>CAIWDQ010000007.1 GCA_903911455.1 uncultured bacterium | reverse complement strand
ATCAATTGCAATATCAGTTAAATCTCTAATAGAATCAAGTCCCGGGCTATTTTTGCTGTCAATAGTTCTCCATTTTTCATCTGTAAAGATATTTACAGTTCCTAATCCCCAGATATCGCCCCACGAAGCAAGATCAATACCACCGGGAACAACAAAAACTGAAGTTGCTGTTGTTTTCATTGAATAAGCATCTTTTAATGAAGGACCATTGGGTTTTATAAACTCTGCTGCCCATCCTAAGCCCCATGTCTTTACTAATCCTTGAAATTCATCTCCAACCCAAACAAAATTGTCTTTATCCATAGTTGCATCAATAGGATTCAAAGCTGTCTGCATAGGATTATATATTTGGTAAAGACTATTAAGAGATGAATCCATTACATTTACAACTCCGTAATTAGATACAATAATATTATTATAATTAACATGAAAATTACTTATATAATTAGTGTCAAACGACATCCATCCACTTGGATAATGGATATACAAAGTATCTCGGCCATTTGTTCCTCTGTCTTTTTGGATGATAAGTTTATTATTTAAGATATCAATATGTTTAATATTATTGGAAGAACCTTTAATAGTTGTATCTTTATGCCAATACGAATAGTTTGCCAACCATGGGCTATTAATATCTGCGGAAAATATGCCCACTTCTGAAGCTGCATAAATGTATGTATTATCAAGAGCAATGCTGTTAACTTCAATTCTATTGCCATTTGGCCCAATAATGTAAGTATCTTCAATTTCGTTCTTAATAATGTTAAGATTTACGATACCAAAACTACATGCGATATATACAGTGTTTCCCTTTGAATTAATACTATTTATTGTTTTCTTTCCAGGAATCGATTTTAGTTTAATGTCAGGAATATTAAGGATGTTATCATTTCTAAGGATATCAATATTCGTATTTTGATATCCTATAATTAGTGTTTTGTTTTCTTTATTATAATGTATTGCACTTATATCAACATCAGATAAACCAGTTACTTTTGTAAAACGCTGTACACTATTATCTGATTTGTCGAAGTAAAATAAGCAATAAGGAGTTGCAGCATATATTCTATTGTCGGCTTCTACTAGCGCTATTACTTTATTGTATGGTAAGTGATCTCGCCACTTACCTATAGGTACACCCTGACTAAAAGTAGTATTAAATATAAATAGGATTAATATATTGATAAGTAATATCCTGATAAATTTCATAGGTTTGTTTTGAAATTGTATTGTAATAGCTTTTTTTAAAATATAATATTATTAACTGATTTATTCTTTTTTTATTGTGTATTTTTACTTTGCTAATTTGCTTTATTAATATCAACTATATAAAAACTATTTTAATTATTAGTGAATAAAGATAGCTAAAGAATGTATATCTTTGCACCATAATTGGCTCCGTAGTTTAGTTGAATAGAACGTCAGATTCCGGTTCTGAAGGTCGGGGGTTTGAGTCCCTCCGGAGTCACTCTTAATAGTCTCTTATTAAAGCATAAAAATAGTATTCGAATCTTATAACTTATATAATTTTCTATACTATTTTTTTGTGTTTATCCTTATACATCTCACTTAAGTTATATTTTTCGGGATATTTGGCGTTACAACCACTATAAAAGTCTTCTATAGTTTTAAAATCTTCTTCAAAGTTGCCACTTGGGTATAAAATTCCTCCAACGCCTCCTTCTTTTTTCTTATAATCAATAAAAGCCATAACTAGTGGAACGTTAGCCCGTAGTGCTATATGGTAAAAACCTTTTTTCCAATGTGCATTGTACTTTCTTGTGCCTTCTGGAGTAATTACTATGATTAGTTTTTCGCTATTTATTAACTGTTCAGCAACGTAATCAACCATATTATTCTTCTTTCCTCTATTTACAGGAATTCCGCCTAGTGATTTAAGCAATCCTCCGAATGGGAAACGAAATAATTCTACTTTAATAAGAAACTTTACTTTGATGCCAAATCTGTAAAAGGCCAGACGACCTAATATAAAGTCCCACATACTAGTGTGTGGGGCAGCAATAAGGATACATTTCTTAATCTCAGGAGGAAATGTCCCTACGACTTTCCACCCCATTATTTTCAAAATTATTCTACTAATGAAATCCATCATCTGATTAAAATATTTATGCAAAATTAAGCATAACTTTTTAATAAATGTAATAATTAAATAAAGTAGTTTTGCTACACGACAGATTAGTTACTACTTTTGCATTTCTAAATATTAGAAAATATATGCGAAAAATCCCAAATAGCGAACTCAATCGTTTAAGTGTTGATGATTTTAAGAAAGCTGACAAACTGCCTGTTGTTATTGTTTTAGATAATATAAGGAGTCAGCATAATATTGGTTCTGTTTTCCGCACATCCGACGCTTTTCGTATGGAAAAAATCTTATTATGTGGTATAACTGCCACTCCTCCAAATCGCGAAATACATAAAACTGCCTTAGGTGCCACCGATTCGGTTGAGTGGAAATATTATGAAACTACTTTGGAAGCTGTTGAATTTTTAAAAACCGAAGGTTACACCGTTTATGCCATTGAGCAGGTTGAAGGGAGCATAAATTTGAAGGATTTTAAATTAAATTTAAATCAAAAGATTGCTCTTGTTTTCGGAAACGAGGTAGATGGAGTTGCCGAAGAAGTAATGCCATGTATGGACGGGAGTATCGAAATACCGCAATTCGGCACCAAGCATTCGTTGAATATAGCTGTAAGTGCAGGGATAGTTATCTGGGAAATTTCTAAGGTAAACTTTTAGGAAACAAGAGACATAAGTACTTTAAACATCATAAAGTTTTAAACTGGATATTTATTTTATACTGTTTCTTATGATATTTGTTTTGATGATTATGATATTTATGTTTTTTATTTTTATTTTTATGATGATTTTTTTATTTATTATGATAAGATTATTTAACATCTATCATTAGTTTAGTAACTTAACTAATATTTATTTCTTATATAATGATGATATATTATAGTATTATTGATGTAATCTCTTAAATTGTGATAATTTAGTCGGGAATTGTGAGAATTGTTTCTTAAATCTTCGACCTATAAGAAAATATCTTCGATCTGCTTCCTTAAATTAAAATTATTTTAAATTTAATTGTTATATATAACCCGTTGTGCGGTTAAAATGTTAATAAGATTGTTGATAAATAATATTAAAAAAGTTATGTATAAAACAGAAATTCTGTTTCTTAGATGTATTATTCACCACAAACATACATCTATTATGCATAAACTAAGTACAAATTTCGACAAGTTTTTTCACATAACCAAATCTATTCTCAAAAAACATTTTAATGGATCTGATAATTTCTATTTTTATCGTAATAAACCCAAAATGTCAGATTGTCAAATTATAGCTATCGCTTTAACGAGCGAATCTCTGGGGATTGATAGTGAGAATTATCTATGGACTAAACTAAAGAATGATTATTCAAAAGAATTCCTCAACCTTATAGATCGTTCTAATTATAATCGTAGACGCAAAAGACTTTATCCATTTATTTTGGAGTTGAATAAATCAGTAGCTGATATACTTAATCAAGATGAAGATATATATTTGGTAGATTCAATCCCTGTTCCTGTTTGCCAGATTGCAAGAGAAAAATCAAGTAAAATTTGTAAAGAAAATTTTGAATCAGCACCAGATAAAGGTTATTCTGCAGTCAGTAAATCTTATTATTATGGCTATAAACTTCATTTAGTAATATCCATGAATGGTGTTTTTCAAAGTATGGACTTGACCAAGGCAAGTGTTCATGATATTCATTATCTATCTGATATTAAACAATCAGGTTTAAATAACTGCACCTTAATTGGAGACAGAGGCTATCTTTCTTCTATTTATCAATTAGACCTTTTTGAATCATGCCAAATCAATCTTCAAACTCCTAAAAGAATCAATCAGCATGATTATACCTATTTTCCTTTTATCTTTAGAAAAGTAAGAAAAAGAATTGAGACTTTTTTCTCTCAATTATGTGGTCAATTTATGCTGAAAAGAAATTATGCAAAATCAGTTTTAGGTGTTTCTATTAGAATATTATCAAAAATTACTGCTGCAACTTTACTGCAATTCATTAATAAAAAGAACGATAAACCTATTAACCATTTAAAATATGCACTCGCTAATTAAACCGCACTACGGGTTTAATTAATGAAATAATTCATTTAATGAATAAATTTATTTTGTCCGTCCACCTTCAAACTTATCATATTCAATATCGTTAGATTCCCAAAGCTCTATTTTGTTGCCTTCAACATCAATAATATGAACAAATTTACCATAGGAATAACTTTCGACAGTATCAGCGAAAGCTACACCTTCTTTCTTTAATTCAATCACCAAAGCGTCCATGTTGTCGACCCTATAATTTATCATAAAGTCCTTGGTTGAAGGTTCAAAATACTTCGTCTTCTCATTAAATGGACTCCATTGAGTAAAGCCTTTTTTAGTAGTGTCAGCACCTTGTCTCCATTCAAACTTTGTTCCATATTGATCGGTATCCAACCCAAGATGAACTTTATACCATTCTCTAACTTTGGCAGGATCTTTACATTTAAAAAAGATACCACCTATACCTGTTACTCTTTTTATCTTAGGATGATTATTATTTTTTGTTACTATAATTGATTTCACTGCGAAACCTAATCCAAAAGATGCAACAAGTGCGATAACTATTAAGATTGTTTTTTTCATTGTTAAAATTTTCGGTAAAAATAAAACTTTATTCAATACAAAGTAAAATTAATTGTGTTTTAAAATAAAAAAAACCTCCACCAAGTAAATGATGAAGGTTCTTTAATGACCTCACCCCCTGCCTACCGGCAGGCAGGCAACCCTCTCCTGAAAGGAGAGGGAGAAAGGCAAGTTAAGTTTTAATATTCTTAATTATTAATTTTTAATTCTTAATTGATTAGTACATCTTTATTTGCTCTGCCTGATAAACTTCGTACGTAACAGCATCGTAAACAAAAGCAACGATGTGACAGTTCTTTACATTCCAAGAGCTTTTGGGAACTTTATAAGTATAAGGAGTAACTATTTCACTATTAACGGCATTAGGAACAGTACCAGTAGTAATTTGTGTTCCCCACGAACCATTGATCGATCCACGTAGTAAATGCATAAATACATAATTAGGCACAAATGCAGGCAAGTCAGGATCTCCCCCTCCACCAGGATTAGGATTATTTAATTGTGGTCCGATAATACTATCTTCAGTTATACAAATTGACAATTTCAAATTATAATTATTAAGCTTCGTAAATTTAACATCAATATTACCTTTAATAGTACTATCAGCATCAGTATAAAGAGTATCCTTAAAAGTAATCGTCATATAAGGAACCTGTGTAATAATTGTAGCGATTTTAGAAGACCATGCGTAATCATTAATAACATGTGAGGTTGGATATCCTTGACGATTAATCATCCCTCTTGGTAAACCAAGAGGACTTATTCCAAACTTAGCATCCCAATCATTCCCAGTCGCAGTACGAAATTCTTGAGGTAGTTGTGCAGTAGGAGCTGCAAAATCAGTACTTACATGCACAGCAATAACTATAATTTCATTGCCATATAATGCTTCAAGGTCACGTGCATCTTTTGCAGCACCTGGGCAATTAACACATGCATGCCCTGTATAATCTTCAAGAAGTATCTTTTTGCCATTCCAACTATGAGCAGGTACAGGTACTGTATAAGGTCCATCTATTTTATCACATGCATGAAATGCAAGCGCCATGATAACTATACTTAATAGAACTAATTTTTTCATAATATTAATAAATTAAAAACTACTGGTAATAGAAATATTGATACCATCGGCAGCAGGAACCGAACGACAAACGCCACCTACACATAAAATACCTTGGCGTTGTTTGCCATAAGATATTTGAACCCTGTTAGCCCCTTTATTAAAAGCCATTGCTACATTATAATAATGTATTTTCTTGCTGTCATCCGAATTACCATAGTTATACATATCAGTAACAGTAAAAAACCATTTTGGAGCAATAGAGTATTCTAATAATCCTTCAACCCAATTGCCATTATCCTGCTTAGTAGATAAATGCTGAACTTCGCCTCTTAAAGATTTCTTAGGAGTAAACTTATAAGTAACGTCAGCAATAAAAATACTTGAGTAAACCATAGGAGCTCCGGGATGTCCTTCGATAACAGCTTTGTTGTAAGTAATATTTACATATGAAATTAAAGCTTTGATAGTCTTACTAATTTTCTTGGTGACTTCTATATTGAAATCCTGATAATACATTTCGTTCCCAAATTTAAAAAAACTAGAAGTATAACCAAGAGTTCCACCAGGATTAATTGCGGCAGAGTCACTCACAAATTGTTTGTCGATTGATTTAGCAAGAGAATAATTTGCTTTAACTTCAGCACCATTAGCTCCACCTAAAAAAGTATTCTTTGGCAAAGTATAAGTAAGCTCACCCTGACAAGCCATTTCACCATTAGGTTGAGTAGCCGAAGGGTACATTGATGACAAACTATATGTATGTTGGCGGGTTAAAGATGGCAGATAGTTTATGAAAAGCATATTGCCCGGCTCAGTTCTACTTGATTTAAATTCCATATTATCTATCCTTTTAGCTGATAATATAAGTCCTAAACCTTTTTGAGAATAAGTGGCAGATACTAGTAAAGCTTCACCCGGTTTATAAATATATTGATTACTTGAATTTGGATTATTTGATTTATAAGCATATTCGCTCATCAAACTTACTCTTCCTCTCGAAATACTAAATCTTCCTGCAAAAGCAGCTACGTTTTCAGGTAAAACATATTTCTGTGTTGCATCATATAATATATCTTCAGTAGCTTGATAGGTGCTAACAACACTACCACCAAATGTTATTCTGGTTTTACTGCCCGAAAAACTATTGATCATATCATTTAAAGCAAACTCAGCATCACCACCTCTAACAATACCTGCACCTAAATCCCAGAAATATCTTTGTTTACCTATCAATGTTTTTAAAACAATACCTTTGTAAGGAGTTAATCTAACTTTAATACCATCAATTGCGTTATCAAGTCCTAAATTACGCTCCTCATAACTTCTGAATATTAATCCACTCCCAAATTGTTCGTAGAAATTACCAACAGTTATTTCTAAGTCATCAGCTTTATAAGAAGCATAACGATAGGCAATACCACTCCCTTGATAACGACTGTCAAAACCTAACATCGGATCTCGGTAACTTTCATATCTAAGCCCCGCTGAGAAATTACCATTGGTATAAATAAGATTACAAAAAGCATTCATTAACACTTTTTGAGGGACATTTTGTGCACCAATCGCAGAATCTTTCTGATAATATTGGGCGTCCATCTGAAAATTCCCTTGAATGGAGCCAGAATTAAGTATGTTTTGAGAAAAAGAGTATACAGGAGTGATGGCTATTATTAAAAAGACAATTAATTTAAATGAAGTAAAAATTCTTTTCAAAGCTATTTGTTTTTATGAAGTAAAAATAAAAAATTATTTAGAGATGTCTTCTCCTTTATTCAATTTCCTTATTAATTCAATTAACTCTAATTCGCTACCTTCCGAAAAGGATGTGTGTTGCCATACAATTTCACCATTGCTATTAATAATAAATGTATGAGGGATATTATTAACATTCATGGCTCTTTTAAAATCACTATTTACATCTAATAAAAATTGATAAGACCAACCTTTACCATTTACAATCGGTAATACATTAGCGGAAGAACGAGCATCATCAATTGAGACAACAATAATTTTCATGCCGGTTTCTTTCTGCCATTCTTCATATACTTCATTTATTGCTGCTAATTCTTTCTGGCAAGGTTTGCACCAGGTAGCCCAGAAAGTAATAACAAATGGTTTTCCATTATTTGATAATTCAGATGTATTGATAGTTTTACCATCAATAGTTTTGATTACTATAGAAGGAAGTTTTTTAACTTTCTTTTCATTAATTTGAGAAAATATTACACCTGAAATAAGCAGGCATAATGTTATTAAGATTAATTTTTTCATTTGATATTGTTTAAATTTCTTTTCTATAATATAAAACCCGAATTTAATCATAGAAAAATAAAGAATAAAAATTAAAAGGAAACTTCAAAATGACAAAGCTTGCAATTATTGGTGGCACTGGTTTAACTCAACTTAATGGCTTGAGTATTATCAAATGTGAAACACTGACAACACCTTATGGCATGCCTTCAGCTGATTTTATTACTGGCGAATATAATCAAAAAGAAATTATATTCCTCGCCAGACATGGTAACCCTCATACGATTGCACCTCATAAAATAAATTATCGCGCCAATATTTGGGGACTTAAACATCTGGGTGTTGAAAAAATTATTGCGGTTGCCGCTGTAGGGGGTATTACTCCAGAAATGGCACCTGCACATATCGCTATTCCTGATCAAATTATCGATTACAGTCATAGTCGATTACAGACATTTTTTGAAGATGAAAACTATCCTGTCACCCATATAGATTTTACTTATCCCTACCATCGCGCTTTACGTGCAGCTTTAATTATGGCCGCAGCCAAGGCAGATATCACTATCAGTCCGATTGGTACTTATGGTTGTACTCAGGGACCCCGTCTGGAAACAGCCGCAGAAATTAAACGCATGGAAAAAGATGGTTGTGATTTAGTCGGCATGACTGGTATGCCTGAAGCGTCATTGGCTAAAGAATTGGAGATGGACTATGCCGCTATTTCTGTTATTGCAAACTGGGCAGCAGGAAAAACGGCAGGTGAAATCACCATGGCCGAAATCGAACGACATCTTCATAACGGAATGATTAATGTAGCAAAACTTCTTAAAGCGTTTAT
>CAIWDQ010000006.1 GCA_903911455.1 uncultured bacterium | reverse complement strand
GGTATAATAAGTTATCCAGCCGTTGAAAGCAACAAAAATTAATGTCCAGATAAGTGCAGGGATAAAGGTAAGTGTAGCTAAGTTTTTGGCATCACCAGATTTTTCGGGGGAATGCAGACAAATGATAAACAGATGAATGCTCGAAATAATAGCATCTGTCAAAACAATAAAAGAAAAGAGAATAGAAGTAGCAAACAAAGAAAAATCATCATTAAAATAAATCAAAACACCTAAAATAACACTAAAAGTAATAAGCCAGAAAATACCATAGCCATTCCTGACAAAGAAAATAAGATTAACAACAGCCAAACCGGCAAGAATATAGGTAATATAAACATATTGATGCTGTTTAATAAGATAAAAAAACAACAAAGCGGCCAGCGACGAAAATGGATAACCTGCAAGTGAAGTAAAAAACTTGCTAAACCAATTGCCTGACTTAGTGATAGCACTCCCCGACGTATCAGTAAAGAGATTAATGCGTTGCACTTCGGCACTTGTCACCAAAGCCATAAAAGCATGTCCTGTTTCATGGATCAAAGTATTGACAATACGGAAATATTTCCCGACGATAGGTGTGCGTGTCAAGACAATACTAATTAAAAGTATGATATAAAAAACTACATCTCTGTTCCTGAAAAACTCGTTCATAGTTTTTAAATTAATTAAAATATATCTAAAAAATACTTTTTCTATTGCCTAAAGCCTGAAGCCTATTGCCTTGTTAATAACTCAAGGCACTCCAAGTATTCAAGGCACTCTAAGTACTTCTTAATGCATCAACTCTTCCAGTTTCTTCCTAAGCTCCTCGCCTCTCAGATTGTTAGCAACAATAACGCCATTTTTATCAATCAAAAAAGAATGAGGAATAGAGTTAACGCCGTATAGTCTGGCAGCAGCATTATTCCAGTATTTTAAATCGGAAACATGATGCCATGTAAGTTTATCGTCCTTTATAGCCTTGAGCCACGATGCTTTATCCTGATCTAAGGAAACACCAAAAACATCAAAACCTTTATCTTTAAAAGCAGCATAAGCAGCCACAACGTTTGGATTCTCAGCACGACAAGGTCGACACCATGAAGCCCAGAAATCAATCAAAACTACTTTTCCTCTAAGAGAAGACAATTTAAAAACCACACCATTGGTATCAGTCATCTCAATTTCGGGAGCCACGCTACCAATTTCTGTACTATGTAATAGCTGTAACTTCTCCTTTATCCTCTTAACGAACTCATCGTTATCCAAAGATTTATCAAAATTCTTAGCGATAGAATCAAGCATCGCAGTTTCAATATGGCTTATCATAATAGAAAAAACAATATAAGGAGCTATCACACTTTTGTTTTTAGTAAAAGCAACATTATATAATGCATTCAATTCTTTATCCCTCAACTGATTCATAATAGTGTCGTAATGTAACAAAAGGCTCATATCATTTTTAGTCTGAGCTTCCTGAAATTTACCTTTAGCATCATTAAATAAATTATCATAACCAGATAGCTCAGTCATAAACTGTTCATATTCTGTTTGTGTTTTAGAACCGGTAATAGTAACTTTATCAAGTTTTAAAAAATCTCCGGTAATAGTTATGTCTTTATTCTCAACAAAAAAATGGAAAGAACTTTTATTATCCGCAAACACAATATTTATCATCCTGGGCAATTGAACTTTACCCTTAAACGAGAAAACACCATCAACACTATTAGCAGAATCAACGATTTTAAGCTCATTATCATTTTTTTCAACAAGCTTTACAATACCATTTTTAAGATTAGAAATAGTACACTTAATCTTAAAACCTGAATTATTCTTCTGACTAAAAACACTAAAGCTAAACAATATAGCTATAAATATAAATGCAATTTTTTTCATAACAACATCTTTACTATAATAATAAACAAATTAGTGGATCAACTCGTCCAATTTCTTTTTAAGCTCCTCACCTCTAAGATTGTTAGCGATAATAATACCTCTTTTATCAATTAAAACAGAGTGAGGAATTGAGTTAACGCCATACAATTTAGCAGCAGCATTACTCCAGTATTTTAAATCAGAAACATGATGCCAGGTAAGTTTATCGTCTTTAATAGCCTTGAGCCACGATGCCTTATCCTGATCTAATGAAACACCTAAAATATCAAAACCTTTATCTTTATAAGCAGCATAAGCAGCCACAACGTTTGGATTCTCAGCACGACACGGACGACACCATGAAGCCCAGAAATCAATCAATACTATTTTTCCTCTGAGAGAAGACAATTTAAAAACTACACCATTGGTATCAGTCATTTCAATTTCGGGAGCCTCTTTGCCAACTTCTGTTTTATGCAGAAGATCAGATCGATTCTTTAATATTTTAACATATTCAGAAGCTTCAATAGATTTATCAAAATTATTTACAATTGAATCAAGTACACTAAGCTCTATATAAAATACCAACTTAGTAAGAACAATGTAGGGAGCCACAACACTCTTATTATGAGTAAAAGCAACATCAAACAAAAACTTCATTTTGTTATCGTTTATCTGATTCAATATAGAATCATAACGCTGCATTGCCATAACATCCTTCTTATTTTGCGCTTCCTGATATTTATTGGAAGTTTCGTTAGTTAAATTAGTATAGATACCTAACTCAGCCAATACTTCTTGATATTCTCTATTAGTTTTAGAACCTTTAATAACAGCTTTATCCAACCTTTGATAATCACAATTCAAAGTAATATCACTATTCTCAACAAAAAAATTAATATTTTTCTTAGCATCCGCAAACACTACATAAACTAATTCAGGAACTGCAACTTTACCTTTAAAAGTAAAAGCACCATCAACACTAACAGTAGAATCTATTGTAATAGACTCGCTATTGCGATGAACTATTAACTTAACTGGACCGTTACTTAAGTTAGTCATAGTACATTTAACAGTAAAACCTGAAGTATTCTTCTGGCTAAAACTGCTTATACTTAGCAGCATGACAATTGAAATTAAAATTATTTTTCTCATTAGATTTTTTTTTATAAAAGTAGTATAAATACCCTTATCAATAATATATTTAACAATATTTATGCAAAAAAAAT
>CAIWDQ010000005.1 GCA_903911455.1 uncultured bacterium | reverse complement strand
TTTCAAACCCTGTTATAACAGCTACTACTGATACAATATGCATTGGAGAAACTGCTTCTTTAGTAGCTTCAGGTGGTAGTACTTACAAATGGACTCCTACAAATTCTACAGCTAATCCTCTTTTAGTATGCCCTACTATTACTACTCAATATAAAGTTGTTGGTAAGAATTTCTTTGGATGTAAGGATAGTGCTAATACTATAGTTATTGTAAACCCACTTCCTGTGATTACTGCTACTACTGATACTATTTGTGCAGGTCTTACTGCTAAATTAGTTGCATCAGGTGGTGTTTCTTATAAATGGAATCCTACTAATTCTAATGCTAATCCACTCTTTGTTAGTCCGCTCGTGACTACTATTTATAAAGTTACAGGTACTAATATCTATGGTTGCAAAGATAGCACAACTACTAAGGTTGTTGTTAATCCTAAACCGACAATTACTGCTACTACCGATACTATTTGTAAGGGCGAAACAGCTTCAATACTTGCTTCAGGAGCTTCTAATTATATGTGGATACCTTCTAATTCCATTGCCAACCCTTTAATTGTTAACCCTATTATTACTACTATTTATAAAGTTATTGGTACGAATACTTTTGGTTGCAAAGACAGTATTAATACTAAAGTTGTAGTTAATCAAACTCCTGTTATTACGTCTAATTCAGCTACCATCTGCAAAGGAGATTATACTTCATTATTTGCTTCGGGTGGAGCTACCTATTATTGGACTCCCGGTGGTTCTACTTCAAATCCTTTTGTTGTTAATCCTTCAGTTAACACTACTTATAAGGTTATCGGCACAAGTATATATGGATGTAAAGACAGTACAACAGTTCAGGTTACGGTTAATCCTTTGCCTGTTATTACTGCTACAGCTGATACTATCTGTAAAGGGGAAACAGCTACCATAACTGCTTCAGGTGGTGCTACCTATAAGTGGACTCCCGGCAATTCTACAGCTAATCCTTTGCATGTAAGCCCTACTGTTACTACTCAATACACTGTAGTTGGTACTAATATTTATGGATGTCATCATGATACTACTACTTTTGTTTTGGTTTATCCAAGCCCTGTTATTACAGCAACTTCCGACTCTATTTGTAGAGGAGATACTGCTGTTCTGTTAGCTTCGGGTGGCAATGCATATGTATGGTATCCTGGCGGTTCAACTGCCAATCCTCTTAAAGTAGCTCCTACTGTTACCACTAATTATACTGTATATGGTACTACTTATGTACATGGCTGCAAGGACAGTGCTACTACTTATGCTATGATTTATCCTGATATTATTATGACTTTTGATGCTGATACTACATCAGGTTGTGACCCTGTAAAAGTTAAGTTTACTGCTGATTCGGGTGCTGTTTCATATTTATGGAAATTTGGCGACGGTCATACATCTACTCTTAGGAAGCCTACTCATACTTATACGGCAGGAGTTTATACAGTTACCTTAACTGTTACTTCCAACAAAGGCTGTAAATATGTATTCACTAATCCAGCAATGATTAATAGTTATCCTCAGCCCATTGCCGACTTCACATGGGATCCTGCTATCGGCGTACTTGCCGATCCTACTATACATTTTTATGATATCACACAGCCATCTAACTTAAATTATAATTATATATGGAATTTTGGTGATAGCTCTTCAATTGATATTACTAAAGATCCTTTTCATATTTATAATGAAGAAAATTCATTTAATGTTGTGATGATAGTTAGGAGCAATGATGGTTGTGCTGATACTGTACGACATATTATTCATATAGTTAACGACAGTTTGACATACCCAAATATTATTACACCTAATGGAGATGGACATAATGATAAGCTTGTAATTAAAGGCCTTGAACGCTTAGCTTATCCTGATACTAAAATGATTATTTACAACCGTTGGGGAAAGGTTGTTTACGAGAAAGATAATTATAATAATGATTTTACCGGTGAAGGTCTTCCTGATGGAGTTTATTATTATGTATTTATAGCAAAAGGCCTACGTAAAGAAATCAGACACCAAAGTAGTCTCGAGATTTTAAGGTAAATGAAGTCTTTAACTATAAATATCTATTCCTTCACAAACTTCTTTACAATTATTCCTTTATCTGTATTAAGTTTTAAGATATAAATCCCTTTTGCGAAAGCTGAAACATCTATTGTGGCTTTACTATATATATAAGATGTATAAAGAGTTTGCCCAAGAAGATTTGTAATCTCTAGTTTTGTTTCTTTATTAATATTTGTTTCAATCGTAAGATTGTTTGAAGTAGGGTTGGGGCAGATGGAGATGTTATTGTTTAAAATGTTTTCTTCTATTCCTTCAAAATCTGAAATAGGACGTTTCCATACACCATATCCAGTACCTGCGTAAATATTTAATTCATCAAAAGCAAATGTCCAAATAAATGAATTTGTTAAACCTGTATTTATATTGTTCCAACTTGCACCATTATTATTTGATAAATACACACCATCTCCTTGATAAAATCCAACAAATATATTATTGTCTTTTATAGCTATTGCTCTAATCCAAAAATAGGTTGTTGAAAGACCAGTATTTACGGCATTCCAACTATTCCCATTGTTTGTAGATATATACAGTCCATAACCATGAGCACCAGCAATTATTGTATCCCCTTTTAAAGCTAATGATTCTACGGTTGTATCAGGGATACCTGTGTTAACCAATGTCCAGTTGTTCCCATTGTCTATTGACCTACACACACCACTTCCAAGTGTACCTGCAAAAATAGTATTGCCCCTTGTTGCTAATGTAATGATATTAAGATTTACTAATCCTGAATTAACCATTGTCCAACTACTACCATTGTTTGATGATAAAAATACTCCTTGACCGTTAGTTCCGGCGAAAATATTAGTATCACTTATGGCTAACGATAAAATAGGAGTGTATGCTGGTATCCCATTATTAAGAGGAGTCCAACTATTTCCGTTGTCTATTGATAAAAATACACCAATATCAGTCCCAGCAAAAAGACTGTTCCCATTTAAAGCTAAGGACGTAACATCCCAATTTGTTAAACCTGTATTCATAGTAGACCAAGTGTTTCCTTTGTTTGTTGTTAAAGACACACCTCCTCCATAAGTTCCTGCAAAAATATATGTGTTTTTTATAACTATTGATTTGATCATTACATTTGCAAGACTATTATTTGCTATTTGCCATTGTGCATTTGCAAAGCTTATTGTAAAGATTGCAATTAAAATAAGATAAAGCTTTTTCATGTTATTTGTTATTATAAAGATTAATTTTTTTCACAAAGGTAATACACAAATCAAGAAAAAACTAATTTTTATCAATAAAAAGAAAAAGAAATCAGTTAAAGGTATGAATCGACAAGTTAACGGCAATTATTTTTCTTCTTGTTACGACCCTAACAATCGGCACGGGTGTAGGCTTTGGGGTATGCTCGTGCTTTTCTAAAAAAAATAAAGATCGCTAATTAAAAATTAAATTGCTAGTTATTGATAAATAATTTGTAATATTGCAATCTCATTTGTGAGAGAAAATAAACATTAATTAAAAAGAAATAATAGGAAAGCTAGCTCGTACGAATCGCACTACAAATCTGACTACATACTTTTATCCACCAGTCACGGGAAACAAATCCGAAATAAGATCTAAAGGCATCCCCAATTCAAATTCCCAAACATTTCAAGGCTTTAATTCATTAAAACAATCTAATTCTTTATTCTTATCAAATCATAATGTGATGTTTAAGAATAATACGACGTTTATGTACTCTTTGCC
>CAIWDQ010000004.1 GCA_903911455.1 uncultured bacterium | reverse complement strand
TGGATTCCTTTCCAGCCCTGATAATTTACCTGCAAAATTTAAGGGACAAGTTGTAAATAGCCGTTTGCAAAAATCTCAACATATTATTTTAGGCGCTGAATATGATATTAAAGATTATATTACTGTAAACGTAGAAGGTTATTACAAGAATTTTTCACAATTAACTAATATAAATAGAAACAAAGTATTCCCTGATGACGTACCTTATAGTGATCCTACTTCTATATATTATAGACCAGATTATTTAAGAACTGACTATGTTATTGAATCAGGTAATGCTTATGGAGTAGATTTTAGTTTAAAATATGATTATAAAAGAATATATGTATGGGCAGTATATTCATTAGGTTTTGTAAACAGAAGTGATGAATTACAGGATTATGTTCCTTCTTATGACAGACGTCACAATGTTAATTTATTACTTTCTTACATATTAGGTTCAAATTTTGATTGGGAAATTGATTTAAGATGGAATTATGGTTCAGGATTCCCTTATACTCAAACACAAGGCTTTTATGAAAAGTTAGATTTTCAACAAAACATTAGTACTGATTATTTAACTACCAATGGCCAATTAGGTGTGCAATATGCAGGGCTTAATCAAGGGAGACTTCCTGATTATCATCGTCTGGATTTTACTTTAAAAAAGAAGTTCTTCGTAACTAAAAACTCTATATTAGAAACTACTTTAAGTATAACTAATGTTTATGATAGACAAAATATCTTTTATTTCGACAGAGTACTTAATCAAAGAGTTGATCAGTTACCTTTTATGCCAAGTGTAGGATGTAGTTTAACTTTTTAAAGAACCAAATCTATTTTAACAAATAACTTTTCACAGGTTATGTGTAACATTTATTCAAATTAATGATAACTTTTGAAGAAGCTTTAAAAATCGTTATTAATTCAGCCAAAGAAACTTCATTTGAGAATGTAGGAACGCTAGAATCTCTTAACAGGATTTTAGCTGAAGACATTTACTCAGATATGAATATGCCCCCGTTTGACAAATCTGCTGTTGATGGTTATGCTTGCAAAAAGGAGAACATCTTTAATGAAATGGATTTAATTGAAATTATTCCTGCAGGCAAAAAACCTCTAAAAAAGATATATTCAGGACAATGTTCAAAAATTATGACTGGTGCAATGTTACCAGAAGGAGCAGATTGTATAATTATGGTTGAAGACATTGTTGAAAACAAAAATAAAATAAAATTCATAAAAGAATTTACCAATACTAATATATGTTTTAAGGCTGAAGATATCCATAAAGGAGATTTAGTTTTAAATAAAGGAATAATTATCAGACCTCAAGATATAGCTATACTTGCTTCAGTTGGGAAAGTAAATCCTAAAGTAAGTTGTAAGCCTAAAATTGGCATTATCTCAACTGGAGATGAGCTCGTAGAGCCTGACATAACACCTGAACTTTCACAAATTAGAAACTCTAATGCTTGGCAATTAATTGCTCAAATACAAAAATCTGGTGCTGTTGCAAACTATAAAGGTATTGCTCTTGATACTAAAGAATCCACATTTGAAAAGATTACAAATGCATTAACTAATAATGATATTATAATCCTTACAGGTGGAGTTTCGATGGGTGACTTTGATTATGTTCCAGAAATCATGAAAGAGATTGGGGTTAATATTCTTTTTAAAAGTATTGCAGTTCAACCGGGAAGGCCTACAGTATTTGGAACTAAAGACAACAAATATATTTTTGGACTACCAGGCAATCCTGTTTCATCTTTTATACAGTTTGAGATGTTGGTAAAACCATTGATTATAAAAATGATGGGTTGCACTGAAGAAATCCCTATACTAAATATTCCAATTGGAGTAGATTACACACGTAAGAAAGCAGAACGTAAATCTTTTATTCCGGTTACAATTAAAAATGGATTGTTATTCCCTGTATCTTATAATGGTTCAGCTCATATTCATTCATATGCATTCGCAAATGGCATCATATGGATGGAGAAAGGACAATCTGAAATAAAAAAAGGAGAAATAATTAGTGTTAGACAATTATAATCGTTCAATAAATTATCTCCGCATTTCAGTTACTGATAGATGTAACTTAAGATGCTCATATTGTATGCCGGAAGAGGGTGTTACTTTGCTTTCGCATAATGAAATTCTTAGTTTTGAAGAAATCTTCGAGTTTACTAATATTGCAGTTCTTAAGGGTATTAATAAAGTTAGAATAACAGGAGGTGAACCTTTAGTAAGAAAAGGCATCTCTAATCTGGTAAAAATGCTTTCCTCAATTGATGGTATTAAAGATTTAAGTATGACTACCAATGGTATACTTTTATCAGAGTTTGCTGAAATACTTAAAGAAAGTGGTCTTCATCGTATTAATATAAGTATGGATACAATGAATCCTGAGAAATTCAGCGTAATTACCAGAGGGGGTGATCTCGATAAAGTAAAAGAAGGTATTGCTGTTGCTAAAAAAGCTGGTCTCAATCCTATTAAAATTAATTGTGTTGTTAATAACAATAGTAGTGAACCCGATGCAATTGCTGTTAAAGAGTATTGTAAACAAAACGATCTTTTAGTTCGTTTTATTCCTCAAATGGATTTAAAATTAGGACATTTTGCAATAGTTGAAGGTGGTGATGGTGGTGATTGTGCTAACTGTAACCGTTTAAGACTAACTGCAAATGGAAAGATAAAGCCTTGCCTATTCAATAATAAAGAAATTGATATTAGAACTTATGGAATGGAGAATGCAATAATAGAAGCAATCAGACAAAAGCCTGCCTGTGGTTCGTTAAATGAGATCAATCATTTTAATAATATTGGTGGATAGGGGAACAAGAGTGCCTTAAGTGCCTAAAATACTTAAAGTACTTAAAGTTGAAAAACAAATTATGAGTTATGAATCATGAATTATAAATAAAATTAAAAAAAACTTCTGTCTAAATTCCTCCACTCTTAGGGGAGGTAAGGTGGGGTTCTTAGTATTATGAAAGAATTAAGTCATACTGATAAAAAAGGGAAAGCTAATATGGTTGACGTTAGTAATAAAATTCAACAGATTAGAACCGCAACTGCAAAAGGACATATTACTTTGCATGTTGATACAATTAATATTATTAAAGAAAATCAACTTAAGAAAGGCGATGTACTTACTATAGCTGAAATAGCTGGCATTCAGGGCGGAAAGCGCACCAGCGATCTTATTCCACTATGTCATCCATTGGCTATTACAAAAATTGAAGTTAAAACTGTCATTAATGATACAGGAGTTGAAGTTACTTCTTTTGTTAAATGTACTGGACAAACTGGTATTGAAATGGAGGCTCTTATGGCTACAAGTATTGCTTTGCTTACTATTTATGATATGTGTAAAGCTGTTGATAAGAATATGATTATTGGTGAAATCCAGTTAATTGAAAAAACTAAAGAGGATATTTAGAATTTAAAATCTAATTCAATCTTATTATAAATAATAAAATTGCTTTTAAGGGTTAGGGAATAAACACCATGGGTCGTACAAATAGCTCACAAGGGTATTTAAATAACTAAATAAAGTCGAAGAATAGCTAACAAGGGTATTTAAATAGCAAAATAAGGTCGAAGAATAGCTAACGAGGTTATTTAAATAGCAAAAAAGGATCGAAGAATAGCTAACGAGGTTATTTAAATAGCAAAAAAGGTTCGAAGAATAGTTAACGAGGTTATTTTAATACCAGAAAAGGATCGAAGAATAGCAAAAAAGGGTAATAAAATAGCTAAATAAGTTCAAAGAATAGCCGATGAAGGTATTTAAATAGAAAAAAAGGATCAAAGAATAGCTGGCAAGTGTATTTAAATAGCTAAATAGGGTTAAAGAATAGCTTCCGAGGGTATTTTTAGATGCTAAAAGGATCTTTCAATCTTCACAAGCATTTTACTATAATGTTGAACTTAAAATTAATTAATTCCTATCCTAATTCCTAAGCTTTTCATTATTATATGTAATAAAAAGAAATGTTTTTTTTAATATTAATGAATTGTTATTAAATTTTAGTATCTTTGCTTTTTTATATTATTAATTACATTTCGTGGAATCTAAAATAAAACTCAAATGAGAAAAGAAAAGAAAACAGCAAAATTTTCGAATCAGCAAATTAATGAGAAATTAATTAAAAATAAGTTAACACCTAATTATATTTCTCAACTTTCAGAAGAAGAAAAAGCAACTCTAATTCATGAACTTGACTCACTTAAAGATGAATTAATGACCGAGAATGAGAAAATAAATGACTCTTTAAATAAACATAAGGAAATATATGATTTCTCTCCTTCATGTAATTTTACACTTAATAAAAAAGGTGAAATTATGGAACTTAATTTAAGTGCTTCAAAATTATTATGTTTAGACAGATCGCTTTTAATAAATAACAATTTATTTTCATTTATTTCTAGTGATTCAAAGCAGGTTTTCATAAATTTTCTTGATAAAGTATTTAATAGTAAAGTTATAAAATCATGTGAGATCACAATTGTAATAAATAATAATCTACAACTTGATTTATTTCTAAATGGCATTATAAAATCTAATGGACTGGAATGTTATATCTCGGCTATTGATATTACTGAATATAGTAACTCAAAACAGGATACTTTCAAGAAAAACGAACAACTTGAAGAGAAAGTAAAACTTAACTCAATCTTTTTAGCAAATATGAGCCATGAGATTAGAACACCACTAAATGGAATTCTTGGTTTCTCTGAATTACTTAAAGATCCTAAATTATCTATTGAACAACAACAATTATATATAGGTGTACTCGAAAAAAGTGGAAATCGAATGCTTAACACATTAAATGATATTGTTGATATTTCTAGCATTGAATCTGGTCAGGCACAAGCTATTGTTTCAAAAATTAATATTAATGACCTAATTGAAAAAGTATATTATGAATTTAAAAATGAAATAGAAGATAAAGGATTGCAATTTTCGATAAAAAAGCCAATGCCATCTTATGACGCTATTATAAAAACTGATCGAGAAAAGATCAATATCATTCTTACAAAACTAATCAGAAATGCAATTAAATACACCAACCTTGGAGCAATAGAAATCGGTTATAATTTAAGAACCACAAAGAAAACCGAAGAAAACTTAGGTTTGGTCGAACATGTAGATTTAGAGTTCTATATTAAAGATACTGGTATTGGTATTGAAAATGAACAAATAGATTACATTTTCGAAAAATTCAGACATAAAAGCGAATCTCTATTTAGGAATCATGAAGGTAGTGGTTTAGGATTAGCAATTACTAAATCGTATGTAGAAGTAATTGGAGGTAAAATTTGGGTTGATAGTAAACCTGGGAAAGGGTCCATATTTTATTTTACAATCCCTTATGTTACTGATAAGGAACATAAATTAGCAGAACCCAGTCCAAGTACTCAATTAGTAGATGAAAACAGAAAACACAATCTAAAAGCATTAATTGCTGAAGATGACGAACATTCCGAAATGTATATCTCAATAGTTCTAAAAAAGTTTTGCGGCGAAATTATTAAAGCAAAAAATGGAGTAGAAGCTGTAGAAGCATGTAAAAACAATCCTGACTTAGATTTTATAATGATGGATATAAAGATGCCAAAAATGAATGGGTTGATGGCTACAAGTTTAATTCGTCAATTTAATAAAGATGTAGTTATTATAGCTCAAACTGCTTTTGTTTCGGAAGATGATAAGCAAAAGGCTTATATAGCTGGATGCAATGATTATATTTCAAAACCAATT
>CAIWDQ010000003.1 GCA_903911455.1 uncultured bacterium | reverse complement strand
TTCACAAACGTATCTTAAACTTCTTTATACTTAAACCTATAAAAACTAAGGTCATTAAAATGATTATTCCTGTTTCTTTCCAGATATATTGAAGTCCGACGCCCTTTAGCATTATCGCTTTTATGATTATGATAAACCATCGCGAAGGTATTATGTGACTGAAGATTTGGAGGGGCAACGGCATGTTTTCTATCGGGAAAATGAAGCCGGAAAGCAGTATTGTGGGCAACATTAATGCAAACATCGACATCATCATGGCGACTTGCTGCGTTTTGGCGACGGTGGAGATTAATATGCCCAACGACAGCGACATTATTATAAATAACAGGGATTCGCCCAGTAATAATAGCAAACTGCCTTGCACAGGCATGCCGAAGACGGTGAAACCTAAAACGAGGACTATCAATGCGATAATAAAGGATATAAATACGTAAGGCACTACTTTTCCTACTATAATCTGGATTGGTTTTAAGGGTGAGGCCAGCAGGATTTCCATTGTACCGAGTTCTTTTTCGCGGGTGATAGAAATGGAGGTCATCATGGCCGAAATAAGCATTAATAAGATAGTTATGGTGCCGGGTACGAACATAAATACGCCTTTTAATTCTTCGTTGTACAGCATCTTGATTTCTGCATTGATTTGCATAGGCAATTTCTTGTCTTTCATCAATTCAAGCTGATAACTATTAATGATTTGCTCGGTGTAACTATTTAAAAGACTTGCTGTATTCGGGTCGGAAGCATCAGCAATTATCTGTACGTTTGCCCGCTTTTCTTTCTCTAATTTCTGTGCAAAATTGTTCTCAAATATAATAACTTCCTTAATCTTTCCTTTTCTGAAACTTTCTTCAATTTCATTGTAATTAGTAAGGTTCTTTTCTAGTTTAAAATAACCCGACGAAAGTAATTTGTTAGTAATTTGTTGTGTGACATGGTCTTTTGAATTATCTAGAACCGCAATGCCAGCATCTTTAATTTCGTTAGTAATTGCAAAACCAAACAAAAGAATTTGTATCAAAGGCATGCCAAAAAGGATTATCATCGTGCGATAATCGCGAAAGATATGGTAAAACTCCTTTATAACGAATCCTTTGAATTGTTTCATCTGTTAGTTGTTGCTTTTTGTATAAATGCTGTATGCTATACTATATATATAATGTATTATGCTCGTGCGAGTTTAAGGAAAACCTCTTCCATATTCATTGCATCATAAGTTTTCATTAATCCTTCGGGAGTATCCAATGCCGCTATCTTCCCGTCAACCATTATTGAAACTCTATTGCAATATTCAGCTTCGTCCATATAATGTGTGGTCACAAAGATTGTAATTCCGTCTTGCGCTGCTTCATAAATCAAATTCCAGAATTGTCGGCGAGTTATAGGATCTACTCCCCCTGTTGGCTCGTCTAAAAACACAATTTTTGGTTGGTGAAAGATTGCAACGCTAAATGCAAGCTTCTGACGCCAGCCAATTGGCAAATCTTTAATTAAATTGTCTTTAATTTCGGTAAGTTCCAGCTTTTGGAGTAGTTGTTCTGTTCTTATTTTAATATCATCAATTGACATGCCGTAAATACCTCCATAAAACATAATATTTTCAACAATCGTCAAATCTTCGTACAACGAAAACTTCTGACTCATATATCCAATACTTTTTTTAATCTTTTCGGTATCCTTATAAGCATCAAAGCCTGCAACACTTATCTCGCCTGAAGAAGGTTTGGAAAGTCCGCACAAAATCTTCATCGCTGTAGTTTTACCTGCCCCATTAGCTCCCAAAAAGCCGAATATTTCGCCCTCGTACACTTCAAAGTTCAGATTATCGTTTGCCACGAAATTCCCGAACCTTTTGTATAGGTTTTTTACAGTTATAACAGCCTTATTATTCATGGTGTTGCTTTGTCATTAAACTCATAAAAGTATCTTCAATACCTGCCTTTATCTTTTCAACTTTAATATCCGAACTTTCTTTTTGGGTAAGATAATCTATGATATCTTTTTCATTTAAACTTTCGTTAGATAATGTTAAATGAATCTGTTGTCCGAAAAGATAAGCACTCCCTGTATTGCTCCATTCGTTGAGGTCGTTCATTAATTTATGGATATTATTAGTCTTTACAGAAAATAATATCTTACCAAAAGTATTTACAATGTTTTGGGGAGTATCCGTTGACAAAATCTTGCCCCCTTGTATCAATGCAACTCTATCACACAGAATTGCTTCGTCCATATATGGAGTTGAAACTAAAATAGTGATCCCTGCAAGGTTTAAACGCTTAAGCATTTCCCAGAATTCCTTACGGGAAACCGCATCAACGCCTGTAGTTGGCTCATCCAGAATTAAAACTTCGGGTTTATGAATCATAGCGCAGGATAAGGCTAATTTCTGCTTCATTCCCCCTGACAGTTTTCCTGCCGGACGGGTTTTAAAAGGTTCTATCTGTTGGTAAATATCTTTGATAAGATCATAATTTTCTTCAATAGTAGTACCAAAAATAGTAGCAAAGAACTTCAGATTTTCTTCTACCGAAAGGTCCTGATACAAAGAAAACCTGCCGGGCATATATCCTATTAAATTCCGAATCTTTTTATAGTCTTTTACACAATCCAAACCCTCCAATGTTGCTGTGCCTGAGTCAGGAAGCAATAATGTGGTAAGAATACGGAAAAGAGAAGTTTTGCCGCCACCATCGGGACCGATAATGCCAAATAACTCGCTTTTTTTAACGTCAAAACTAACGTTATCCAAAGCCAAAGCATTTGGATAGCTTTTGCTTATATTATTTACTGTAACAGATAAGTTATTCATTATTTAGTTCTCACCCAGTGGGTGGTTCGTCCTAATCCCATCCATGCTTTGCCTATATATCCCCGAACCTTCATTTTGTCTTTAGATTCCAGACTAATATAGCAATTATAGGTCTTCCCCGACTTGGCATCGTAAATAGTTCCATCCGCCCATTGTGATTTACCATCAAAAACAAAACCTGTCATTAATATCATACCTAAAATAGGATTTTTTTGCATGTTTTTATCTGGATTATGCTTATCAGTTTTAGGTTTTCCGGTTTCTTTATCAATAGGTTCTTTCAATTGAATTAATCTGCCATAATATTTATTTCCTATCTTATAAATCTCTACTTTGGCATCATTGTTCTCTGTAAACCATTTACCAACAATATCGTCAGGTTTATTTGTCTGAGCTTTTACATTATTTGTAAAAAGAAATAGCGCTATAATCGCGGCGAATAAAAATTTAAAATGTTTCATACTATTTAGTGTTTATTTGAAATTAACTTCCCCCGGCATCCCAATCTTTAGAGTGCCATCGTTTTTAACTTTAACTTTAACGGCGTAAACCAGATTTACACGCTCTTCTTTGGTTTGTATAATCTTAGGTGTGAATTCAGCATTGTCAGAAACCCATTCTACTATACCTTCATACTTAGTATTCTCTTTCGTATTCTTATCAACAAGAACTTCGCATTTAATACCTATTTTTACCTTAGCTAACTGGTCGCCGCTAACATATACCTTCAAAATCATGTCTTGAAGATTAGCTATTTTATATAATGACTTCCCGAAAGCAGTAATCTCTCCCGGTTCGGTATATTTAACCAAAACTGTACCGTTTACATCATTAATAATATAAGATTTATGTATTGATTCGTTAATCTGTTCAATTTGTTTCTCAATCCCTTTCATATCTTTTTCAACAGTTAATGATTGAGTTTCGGTAGAGCTTATTTGTTTATCAATTACATCCATTGAACCTTTAATATCGTCAACTTGCTTTTTAGTTGCAGCACCATCTTTAAACATCTTCGCAATCCTGTCATTATCTACCGAAAGGTTCTTTTTTTGCTGATTAAATACTTCTACCTGAGAATGTATATTTGAAAGACGTGATAACATAGATTCTTTCTGACTCATCAACTGTTGTCTCTTTAAACTTAAGTCTACGGTATCAATTATCCCAATTAAATCACCTTGTTTAAGTAATTTGCCTTCGTCAACATTAAATGTGAGTAATTTTCCGTTTGCTTGCGCAGAAACTATTACTTCTGTGGCTTCAAAGTTGCCATAAGCGTCCGATTTGTTACCGTTGTTATTGCACGAAGCAAATGCTAATGGCAATATGAAAAATAAATATCTTAATTTCATTTGTTCTTTATTTTATTGAAATTATAATCTTCCTAAACTAACTAAATAATCGTATTTAGCTTTTAATAACTGTAATTTATGCATCTCGTAATTGATCTTTGCTTGTGTTTCGGCATTTACTTCATTTATATAATCCGAAGAAGTAATTGTGCCATTATCAAACTGCGACGAAATAGTTTTTGCAATTTTAGTCCTCAAAGTAATTAATTCCTGGTCTTTTATCAATAATTCTTCATATTTCTTAATTTCTGCAAGGTCTTTTTCAGTATTTATTTTAACATTTTTAAGATAAGTTTCCTTATTAGAATTTATAATATCAGCTTGCAAATCTATAATCTTTTTATCAGTTTTAGATTGATTCCAATTCCAAAGATTCCAGCTTAACTTAGCGCCTACTAAATAAAAGGTTTGAAATTCGTTCGACAACATATTTAAGCCCGGTCTTCCATAACCTGCTTGTCCGAAACCATATAGTTTAGGATACAGTTTAGAATCCAGCAAAGATTTTGTAGCTAAAAGTCTATCTTTAGTAATATCAAAATACTTTAATTCGGGGCGTATATTTTCCTGTTCATTTAAAGTAACATCAGCAGGAACAATAGGCATATACCAGTCTGGCAGAAATACATTTATTAATTCTGAAAGCATTCGTTTTAATGCTAAATCATCTTTTTCAATACCAAGAACAGTTTCATCAATATTTAAAATCTCAGCATTTAATTTATCAGCATTTACTTCATTTAATACCCCATTTATAACACCTGATTCTATTTCTTTTAGCTTAGATTTAAGAGTCTCTTTTGAATGGGAAAGTAGTTCAAGACTCTTATGATAAATTAAAATCCCAAAGTACAATTGATTTATTCTTTCTTTCAACTTATAAAGTTCAGTTTCCAGGCTTTGTTTATCAGCTTGGATTCCTAATTCATCAACTCTTCGTTGATTTTTTATGGTACCTCCATCATAAATCAATTGATTAACATCAAGTGTAGCCTTATACATATCTTTTGATACTTCCGGAATAGTTATAAATGGAAGTTTGATAGGAATTGTAGTAACATCCGATTGATAAGTAGCCTGTCCGTTAATACTTATTTGAGGAAGATAATTAGTATTAATACTTTTAATTTTAAGATCATTAATACTATTCAGGGACTCTTTTTGCTTAAACATAGGGTAAGTTTCAACAGCCCTTTTATAACAATACATAATATCTGGGTCTTGAGCCTGCGATTTTATTGCTATTAATGTTAAGAAAATAAGTAAAGCGTTTTTCATAAAGATTTAAATTACAATAGTAATCAATTAAAGAAGTACTTCCTTTAATTCAACGTCAAACTTACTATTTTTTATTAAACAAATGGAAAGTCTTTTATGTTTTTTATTAATAATAGTATTGCTACTATTTTCACACCAATTATAAATTTATCTTAAAGAGAGAAACCATAATCGGTATAAATATCTTCAACTTTGTTAGGGGTAATCTTTATAACATGATATCCTACATCGTCACTGCAACAACTGCCGGATAAAGAATGTATGTAAACATTATCGTCAATTGAATATATCTCGTAATCATCGTTTGAGCATGGTCCTGTCATTTCTTTTAATTTTCCTGAAGGTAAAAGAACTAGTCTAGGGCCTATTACTTTTGTTTCATAAAACTCACCATGTATACTTATAATATGAAAAGTAAAAGTATTTGCAACCACTTCTTCAATAGTATAAGATGTTTTAACGAAACCACTATCCATATCACTAAAGTTTTTCATAGGATTGTCAATCTTCATCATAGAATCTATCTTAATGCGAAGTTCTTTATTATTAACTTCTTTTACTTCCAGAAACTTAATATTTTCTTTGTAAGATAGTATTGCAATGTAATCTTTGTAGGTATCCGCACCCTTTGGCCAGGCAGTTAACTTTGTTAGTACCTCCTGTTCTAACGGACCTGCTTCAGATACATCATATCCAATAGTTTTTGCATGAATAACTTCTTTCTTATCAAAGTCAAGTATTGTAACATCAGTACCCAGAGAATATTTACCATACAAGCAAAGCGAATCGTTTTGATAAAATGTTAAAGAATATTTTTTATATAAAATCTTAGCTTCGCTAATAATTTTGGCATTAGCAATCCTTGTAGAGTCATCTTGTTCGGAGTGTCCTTTTTTAAACACTCCCGATTTCAAGAAAAAGATTATTACTATTATCAAAACAGCAATAATTCCCCATATTAACTTTTTATTCATATTGTTTTTTTGTTATTGGTTTTGGCCAACAAAAATACAATTAAATTTTTCACAACATAATTATTTAACAAAATAAATATACTTTAACTTAATTAATTTCTTTCGAGAACGTAGGGAAGTGTATTTAGTAATAGTAGAAGTATTATATGGGTTTTAATAATTAAAAATTGCAATCATAAAAATCTTTACAAAAAGAATTATTATCAAATAAATTAATAGTACTTTTGTATTGATTTTAAACAACAATAATATTAATCAAATTAAAAACATTAAAACATATGAAAAAGATATTTAAAAGAATTTTTTGGGGAATAGCGATAATAATAGTAATAGTTATAATATTTGCAGTAGGTTTCTTTATGAAAATGAAATCGGAAGTAAAGACGATGCATCCTAGTGAAACAAAGGAGTTAGTAAGCAACATTTTTTCTGTTAAAGATGTGTTTGTGAATCTTTATTTTATTAAAGATAGTAATAATTATGTGGCTATTGATGCCGGAAACGATATTGAAAATATCACCAAAGAACTTAAAAAAGTTAACATTAATCCTGATAATGTAGTGGCAGTTTTTCTAACGCATACTGATCAGGATCATGTTGCTGCAATTAAATTATTTAAAAATGCCAAGGTTTATCTATCAAAAGTTGAAGAACTAATGTTGCAGGGTAAAAAGCATAAGATTTTCTTTATAACTAATAAGATTTCTACAAAAGATTATATTTTATTAGATGATCAACAAACTATTAGCATTGGCAATATAAAAGTAAAAGGATATTTGATGCCGGGTCATACTTCGGGCTCAATGGCTTATCTGATTAACGATAAATACTTGTTTACAGGTGATGCTTTAGGTTTGAAGGATGGAAAGCTTATCCCTATGAATAAGTTTTTTAATATGGATAATGAGCAATCGATAAAATCAATTGCAAACATCACAAAGATAGATAGTGCCGAATATATTTTTACTGCTCATCATGGTTTTACTAATGATTATAAAAATGCTGTAAAAGATTGGGGCAAATAAAATAAATCTTAATAAAAAACAAAATGAAAAAAACAATTATTATTTTTGCATTAGCTTGTATGTTATTCTCTTGCAAAACATCAAGTAATTTCACAAGCAGAAAAGCAAAAACAGAATTTATTAAAAACAAACCCGGAAACGATGGTTCTTCTTACGAGAAAGCAATAGTTATAGAAGAAACTACCGAATCGAAAGGAGTGCCGGCTGAATATGTTTGGATACGCGAGAATTATCCTCATAGTAGCATACAAGGACAATCACTTATGCATAAAAACGACAGATCTTATGATGTAATAAAGATAACAACAGCAAGTGGTGACGAGAAAAGCATTTATTTTGATATTTCTAATTTTTTCGGAAATATGTAAGTAAATTTTCTCAACTCATTGTTTAGATGAATTGTAAAAATATATTTTTGATTCATATTAATTAAAAATACATTCAAAAGTTAAGAAACAGACCAACTCAAACTTTGAGTGGCATCGTTTTTCATGATTTCCTTCGACCCACCGTTTGGATCGAAGAGAATCATTTGCATTGTTGCCTTTCACCGTTTGGATTGGAGAGAATCATTTGCTTTATTGCTATCCACCGTTTGGATTGAAGAGAATCATTTGCTTTATTGCTATCCACCGTTTAGATTGGAGAGAATCATTTGCTTTATTGCTATCCACCGTTTGGATCGAAGAGAATCATTTGCTTTATTGCCATTCACCGTTTGAGTCGAAGAGATTCTTGAAAAACGTTGCCATCCACCGTTTGGATTGGAGTATTTCTTGATAAATGACTTAATTTCAATTAGAGATTACAGCAAAAAGTAAAAAAAAGGAGTAAAAAAAGAAAAAAGTGGGTTGATTTTTTAAATTTGGGTTTAGATTATTAGTATCTTTGGTGAATATTTAGTTAGAAATAAATTATCAATCTTTAAATAACAATATAAATACAACCCATTATGAAAAAGATTTTTATTGCAACTGTTTTTATCTTTACCTTGATATTCGGCCATTCTCAAAATACAAATAGTATTGGAATTAAATCCGGACTTACTTTTGCAACTCAGGATTGGAAATACAATTATAATATTAAACAAGATATTAGATATAAAACTGGGCTATTTGAAGCACTTACTTTTGATTTTTTTAATGGTAAACATTTTAGCTTAATAACAGATTTAAGTTATACTCAAAAAGGTTTTAAAGAAATAGTACTTCTTGTAAATCCAAACAATCCTGAAGTAATTTTGGGTTATTCAACTATAAATACAAGATTTGATTTCATAACTTTAAGCCCAATGTTGAAATTTAGGATGGATTATAAATCATTTTCTCCTTATATTATTGTTGGTCCTCGCGTTGATTATTATATTTCTTACAATTCGGTAATTGATTTTTCTGCAATAGTAAATAAATTTAATAATCCGGTCTTTGGTTTAACCACAGGAATTGGTGTTGAATATAAAAAGAATAAGATCGGGATTATAATTGAAGGACAATACTTATCGGACTTTACTTACTTATATCAAATGATAAACCTCAATAGTATCTTAACTTCAATTGAGAATAAAGCTTATGTCTTGACATTAGGGGTTAGATATTACTTTAAAAAAGTAAAACCCTAATAGGTTTTTCCAAAAGTGTTAGTTTAATGTCTC
>CAIWDQ010000002.1 GCA_903911455.1 uncultured bacterium | reverse complement strand
TAGTATCTTTGCACAATATATTTATATAGTTTTAAATAATAATAGTAACAGAATAATGGATATACTTATACTTTGTCATGGCAATATATGTCGTTCGCCTATGGCTGAAGGACTTTTAATTAGTAAGATTAAAGCTAAAAACATAGATTGTAGTGTTGATTCTGCAGGCTTTGAACCTTATCATCTGGACGATGCTCCTGATAGAAGAGCTGTGAAAACTATGAAGAATCATGGTTTAGATATTTCTAAATACAGAGCCAGATTATTTAGTACTCGTGATTTTGATGCGTTTGATAAAATCTACGTTATGGATGATAATAATTATAGGAATGCTATTGATTTTGCCAGAAATAAGGAAGATGATCAAAAAGTTGATTATATAATGAATACTGTTTATAAAGGTAAGAATGTAAATGTGCCCGATCCTTATTATGGTGGTGATGATGGCTTTGAGAATGTTTATAAGATGTTGGATCTGGCTTGTGATAAAATTGTTGAATCATTAAGTAAGTATTAAATGCACTATCCTTTAGCTATTAATATTATTGAAGCTGCTGAGCGTATTAAACCTTACATTAATCGCACACCAATTCTGACTTCGCACCTGATAAATGAATTGCTTGATGCAGATATTTATTTTAAGTGTGAGAACATGCAGAAAGCGGGAGCATTTAAGTCGCGGGGTGCTTGCAATACCGTTTTTTCTTTAGCTGATAGCGAATTACAAAGAGGTGTTGCTACACATTCTTCGGGCAATCATGCGGCTGCTTTGGCCAGAGCTGCTTCTTTGAGAGGAGTTAAAGCTTATATGGTTATGCCTGAGGATTCTTCTAAAGTTAAAGTGGAAGCTGTGAAGTCGTATGGTGGCATTATTACTTTTTGTATTCCTACTTTGGAAGCCAGAGAAACTACTTTACAGAAGGTGATTAACGATACGAATGCCATTGAAATACATCCATACAATAATTATAATATAATAAGTGGCCAGGCTACGGCTGCTAAAGAGTTGATTGAGGATGTTAAAGATCTTGATATTATTATGGCTCCCGTTGGTGGGGGTGGTTTGTTGAGTGGCACAGCTTTATCTACTCATTATTTCTCACCTAATACCAAAGTTATAGCTGCCGAACCTGAGCAAGCTGATGATGCTTTTCAATCTTTTTATCAACATAAGTTTATTCCATCTATTAATCCCAATACTATTGCTGATGGCTTGCGAACTTCGTTAGGCACACTTACTTATCCTATTATTAGAGATCATGTTCATCAGATTGTAACTGTTAGCGAAGATTCTATTGTTAAAGCCATGCGTTTGGTGTGGGAGCGGATGAAAATTATTATTGAAACATCTTCGGCAGTGACTGTTGCTGCTATTATGGAAAACAAATTTGAGCACCATAACCAAAAGATTGGCATTATTATTTCGGGTGGTAATGTTGATTTAGACGACTTGCCATGGATTATTTCTAAATAAAAAACATATAATCATACTATGAATTCAAAACTAAAGGGAAATTTGTATTTGATACCTGCTACGATAGGAGAGGGGCCGGTTGAGAAGGTTATTCCATCATATAATCAAACTATTATTAATAAAATTGATGTTTACATTGTAGAAGAAATACGTACTGCACGACGTTTCCTCAAGAAGGCAGGCCTTGTTAAAGCTATTGATGATCTTACGTTTCATGTGTTGAACGAGCATTCAAAAGACAACGAGATTACATCCTATCTTGATGCCATTAAAGAGGGCAAACATGTTGGTTTGCTGTCCGAAGCGGGCGTTCCATGCATTGCCGATCCGGGTGCTGCCATAGTTAAAATCGCGCAAAGCAATAATATTAATGTAATCCCTTTGGTTGGGCCCTCCTCTATTTTTATGGCTCTGATGGCTTCGGGTTTCAATGGACAGCAGTTTAGTTTCTTAGGGTATTTGCCTGTTGATAAAAAGCTTCGTGTAGATAAACTTAAAGAGATTGAAAAGAATATTTATCAACGCAACGAAACGCAGCTATTTATTGAGACTCCTTATCGCAATATTCAGATGATTGAGAGCATTATCAGCGCTTGCCGCAACGAAACTATGTTGTGCATTGCTACAGATGTTTCGCTGGAAACCGAATATATTAAAACCAAAACCATTGCACAATGGAAGAAGAGCATTCCCGAAATTAATAAGCGGGCTACTGTTTTTCTTCTTTATAAATAATTTTTTCTTTTTTAGAATAATTAGTTTTGTATGTATTATTTTTATCTTATTAAAATGTCTTCGAATTAATAATAAGATAAGTACGAAATAAAACAAGAGGGGGGCTGAAAAGTGAGATATACCACATTGAAAACAGAAACCAATATCTGACTACTCATTTATACAACATTGAAAACAGAAACCAATATCTGACTACTCATTTATACAACATTGAAAATAGAAACCAATATCTGACTACTCATTTATACAACATTGAAAATAGAAACCAATATCTGACTACTCATTTATACAACATTGAAAACAGAAACCTATATCTGAGTACTCAAATATACAACATTGAAAATAGAAACCAATATCTGAGTACTCAAATATACAACATTGAAAATAGAAACCTATATCTGAGTACCCATTTATACATCTTTGAAAATAGAAACCTATATCTGAGTACCCATTTATACATCTTTGAAAATAGAAACCTATATCTGAGTACCCATTTATACATCTTTGAAAATAGAAACCTATATCTCACTTTATAAAAATCAAATCAAAAATAAATTAATAAATGAGTGATTTCTGTCTAATAAGTCTTTTAAGAATTAAAACGTCGTCATTGCGGGCTTGACCCGCAATCTCATGTAAGTAGTAATATTTAATTCCCCTGCAACCTCAATTAATATGCAAAGCTCTCTTCTTCTCAATTATATTTAAACCCTGACTTCGGTTATAAATATAATTATAAAAATAAATATTAAGATAATGTAAATGCAATCCATTTTTTTCATAATATTGTAGAGAATTTTAAGCAACATTAATCATAATATAATAAGGTATGCCAAAGAGATTATTCAGAACAAAATCACTTATCGGATTGATGACAGAATCATCAGATACTGAACATGGATTAAAAAAATCATTAACCGCAATGCACTTAATAGCAATGGGTATCGGCGCAATAATAGGGGCAGGTTTATTTGTAAGAACCGCTGCCGCAGCCGCCAACAATGCAGGTCCGTCGGTAACGTTAGGATTTGTAATTGCAGGGATTGGATGCGCTTTTGCAGGATTATGTTACGCAGAATTTGCATCAATGATACCGGTTGCCGGAAGCGCATACACCTATTCGTATGCCACTATGGGAGAGCTGATGGCATGGATAATAGGCTGGGACTTAGTGTTAGAATACGCCTTAGGTGCAGCCACAGTTAGCATAGCATGGAGCGAATATCTGAACAAACTATTAGCATATTTCCATTTAAAAGTACCATACGCATTATCGCATTCCCCGTTCGAGGTCTTGAAGGATGCGGCAGGTCATGTTACAGCTCACGGAATCATTAACATACCTGCGTTATTCATCGTCTTTTTATTAACTTTATTATTGATAAGAGGGGTAAGAGAATCATCTTTCGTAAACGGCATAATAGTTATCACTAAAGTAACTATCGTTATATTATTCATCATCTTAGGATGGTCTTTCATCCAACCTGCCAACCATACTCCATTTATACCAGAAGCAACTAAGTTTATTGACGACCAGGGAGTGCCACACAACTATGGAGGGATATTAGGTATATTAGGAGCCGCCGGAGTTGTATTCTTTGCCTTCATTGGGTTTGATGCCGTTTCAACAGCGGCACAGGAGACGAAGAATCCAAAGAAAACAATGCCCATAGGTATCTTAGGATCACTGGCTATATGCACCGTATTATATATATTGTTTGCTTACGTGCTTACAGGCGTCGGCAGCGTTCACGATTTCCGGACAGCAGGCAAAGAAGCATCGGTAACCTATGCCATTCAGACATATATGACAGGTTATGGATGGCTTGCCAAACTGGTAACTGTAGCTATCCTTGCAGGATTCTCTTCAGTAATATTGGTTATGCTTTACGGACAGTCAAGGGTGTTCTATTCAATGAGTCATGATGGTCTTGTGCCTCCTGTTTTCGCTAAAGTTCATACCAAATTCCGTACCCCTTATAAGTCAAATTACTTATTCTTTGTCTTTGTTGGTTTGTTTGCAGCATTTGTTCCCGGTGACATAGTTGGAGACATGACAAGCATCGGTACTTTGTTCGCTTTTATGTTGGTATGTGCCGGTATTATTATATTAAGAAAGACTCATCCAGACGTACAACGACAATTCAAGACTCCTTTAGTACCTCTTATTCCTATACTTGGCATCATCACTTGTGGAGCTATGATTTATGGTTTAGGATGGGCTAACTGGACTCGTTTAGGTGTGTGGATGGTAATAGGATTGGTACTTTATTTCTCTTATGGAATAAAGAAAAGTAAGCTAAATAAGTAATTATGAATTATGAATTATGAATTATGAATGACAATACATATAATTAAAATGAAAAAGATTGTTTTGTTTTGTTAATGGTGATTGTTTTTAGTGGATTAAAAGCTTCTGCACAGGAAAATATGAATGTAGTTGAAGTTGGTACGACTAAAATAATTATACCACTTCCAAGTAAAGAGTTTCATGAGGTTGGGAATAATTTAAGAGACTCTTTAAAGACTTTTGTTAGAAGTTATGATAAATTACTTTGTTTTTTATTTTGATAGTTCTGATTATAGAACATTAATATATAAAGACCATGATTCTATTAATATGAATAAATATATTCATATTGAAAGTCCACCTCAATCTGAAAGAAATGATTTAAGTGAAGAAAGGATATTAAAGTTCAATAAAACTATGATGGAGACGAATATTGCTAATATTAAACATGGAGTTGATAGTATTAATAAAGTTTTATTAGATACAAAACTTATTGTAAGTTATGATAATTATAATAGAATAGGTACTGAAGGATATTTTTATCATATTAAAGATGCAGGAGGAAAGTATGTTTATGAAATTGAAAATAGATTTTCTAAAAACTATAAATCATTAAGTACTATTAATACTATTATTGTTAAGAAGAAGTTATTATACTTTGAAGTTTATTGTGAGTATAAAGATTATGAAAGTATCAAATGGATTTCAGATATTTCCGAATCCTGGGCAAAGGCAATTATAGAAGCAAATAAGTAAAATTAATACAAAAAACAAATCACCAATTCACCAAATCACTAAATCACAAAATCACCAAATAACAACATCACCAAATAACATTCCCTATGATTACAAACATTGAAACTTAAGCGTAATAAGCAGTTTTATGAAGACTATCTATCGTTTTCAAAGACTGAACGCCGAGGTATATTTATTCTTATCTGCATTATTTTCCTGATTATTGCCGCAAGGCTTATCATCTTTCCTTTAATTAAAGATAAGCCTGTTGATTCTACTATCTTTAAGAATGAAGTGACGGCTTTTCAACGGCAGATTGATTCTTCTAATGCATTAAATAAAAATAAATATAAGGATGATGATTTTGATTTTCACAATCCCGATAGATCTTTCGCGGAAAGCAAATTGAATCCTTTCTTATTCAATCCTAATGATATGACTGAAGAAAAATGGCAGGAGCTTGGCTTAAGTAATTATCAGATTAAGATTATTAAAAATTATCTTGCTAAAGGTGGGAAGTTTTATAAGAAAGAAGATTTTAAGAAGATGTATAGTATTACTGATGCTGAGTATAATGTATTAGAGCCTTATATTAATATTCCTGCAAATAATGATACTGCAAATCATAAAAAGACGTACGAAAAAGTAATTAAGCCACTCTATACAGTTAATATTAATAGATGTGATACCTTTGATCTGGATGAAATTAAAGGTATTGGACCTGCTTATGCCCGCAGGATTTTTAAATATGGTGAGCGACTTGGTGGTTATGTAAAAAAGGAACAACTTATGGAAGTATTTGGCCTGGATAGTGTTAAGTACAACGAAATTAAGGCTTCTATCATCATAGATACTCTAGGTTTGAAAAGGATAAACATTAATACTGCAACAATTCAAGACCTTAAAAAACATCCATACTTTGATTATTATATTGCCAAGTCACTTGTTACTTATCGTATGAAGAATGGTAATTATAAGCAGGTTAAAGATATTAAAAAGGCACCTCTTATTTATGATGATTTTTATAATAAGATATTTCCATACTTAAAAGTTGAATAAATTATATGCTATAAAACTACTCTAATTGATGGGATTTGAACATAGAGTACTAACATTAACCGTAAATTATGAAATGTAACTTTTAATTATTTTATAATAGTTAAATTACTTCATGCAATTAAACATGTATATGAAAGTGTAAAATAAATAAAAAATCTTTTGTTTTCACTTGTTGGTATTAAAAAAAAGACTAAGTTTGTAACAAATTTTAAAGAAAATAATCTATGAAAAAGATCCTATTATTTACAGCCTTATTTATTTTATTTGTTTCTCAGCCTTTTATAAGTAAAGGACAGACAAAAGAGGAGTTGGAGAAACTTCAGAAATCAACAGTTTATGTTGTTATTGACGAAGAAGCAAACGACAATAATCGTAAATATTCTGAACTCTTTACAAAATACTGGACGTTTAGTAAAGTTGAAGTTATTTCTTCATCACAATTAGGTGAGAATTTACAAATTGGTAATTTCTTTATAACAATGAAATTTAGGTATGAAGAAGGTTTTAATTTTGAGAGACCTGCTACATTGCAACATTTTTCTTTATGTTTATGGACTCCTAAAGAAAAAGAATTCAAGAAATTTGTTAATAGTACTAAAAAGAAAGATTTTGACTACAGCAGCATTGCTGATGAATGGAGTTGTAAAAGTATAATGACTGATAAATCAGATCCATTTACTTATGATAATTTTATGACCGGTGAGTTTTTTGGAAACGGACACGCTTTATTTGGTGGCTTAGGATTTGTTAAGAATTGGATACAAGCTACTCAGATTCGCTTTGAAAAGTTACTAAATGGTGAGAAATATGAGGCAGTTTATAAAGAAAAAGTTAATTTCATGGGAACTAGTAAGAAACTTTTTGTGTATATAAAAAATAAAGATGAAATAATGAAATTAAAAAAAGAGACTTTATATATACCTGCAACTTTCTTAGTTAACAATGAACTAAACGGACCTTCGTTTAATCACTATCTTCACAAAAAGAAACCTCCATACAAAGCAAAAGATATATTTATTGATTATCCTGCCAAATATGAAGTAATAAGTTTAAAAGATATGAATGAAAAAATCATGTCAGCAGAAGAACCTTTCTTTTATATTATGAAAGATGGTAGTTTTGCTATTCAAGTAGTAAATGCTTTAACAGGGGAAGTAATATATAAGCAGGAAATTAGATCTCAGGAATCATTCGAAAATTATTATATTGATCAATTATCTGACATCATAGATGGTACAAGTAAGTAGTATTGAGATACTCTTATAAATTCACAATAGAATATTTATAATAATAAAAAAACCTAACTTCGCACTTGCGGAGTTAGGCTTTTTTAATATATGTAATTTTACATTATGTACTTTTATTATAATTTCGTTCGCCAAATATTGCACTCCCAATCCGCAC
>CAIWDQ010000001.1 GCA_903911455.1 uncultured bacterium | reverse complement strand
TTTTTCATACTATTTTTAATTTAATTACTGTTTCTATTATTTTTATATCTAATTTTATATCAAATCTTTTGTAAATGTTATTTTTTTTAGTAGAATAATCTGCATTTGAGATAAAATAAATACTTTATAAATGTTGATAAATAGTTAAATTAATGATACTAACTTCTCTCAAAAATTAATTGCAGAATTATACTCTACAAGAGTATAACAATTTAATATCTTAAAAACTTTAAGAATTGTGTTAATAAAATGTTAAATAACATCATAGTTAGTTGATGAACAACATAAATAATTATATGAAAGTGTTTTGAACGAATGTTAATTTTTTGAAATAGGTGTGAATTGTTCTTAGTCTACCAGGAAACGGAAGAGTTTCCTACTCATTTTGTAGTTTTTCCTTTTTAAACGAACAAGTATAGGCTTTGAAATGAGGTTTGCCTTCTTTAAACGGAAGAGTAAAATATTAAAAAGGAATTGCAATAAAAGATTAGGAATATTAGTGCAATAAAAAAAATAAAATAGCCTTTAAACAAAGAAAAGGAAAAAGAAGTGAATTGAACTAATAATTAAACAAAAGTAATTATGACTCATTTTTAGTGAAAGTTTTTTTTGTATTGTGAGAATTTGAAAATAGTATGCTGTTTTTCATAAAAAATCATAATTTAGCTCTAAGCTAATTATAATATAGTATCTTTGTACTAATTATAGAACAATATCATGAAAATTAAAAATTCGTTTAGATACATATTATTAGTAATGCTCTTTGTGGCTGTTGCGGTAACAAGCATTGCTTTGTATATGGTCAACAAAACAGCTATAAAAGATAACCAAATTGCTCTAACCGAACTATTAAATAACCGTGTTGCCTCTATCAAAACCCTATTTCAAAATGCTTATACTAAAGATTCAATAATAGATTATTTTTATGATTGGAGGCTTAATTATCCTGATATAGGCAATTCAAATGAATTTGTTATTACGGAAGAACGTAATGATTCTATCTACTTTTTAGTTGATAGAAGAGGAACTCAATCTATTGATAGAAAACCTGTTTTTGCTAATTCTAATATTGCAGCACCTTCGGCAAGAGCTAATGCAGGTTTAAGCGGATATATGGAGGGGGTAGATTATAGAGGCGTAAAAGTATATGCTGCTTATACCTATATTCCCGAATTGAAATGGGGTGTAGTTTCTAAAATAGATGTTTCGGAAGTACAGAAACCTTTAATCCATAACTTTATTATAATCTTAATCCTATCTATTATAGCTTCTTTTTTAGGTGCAATTTTATATTATTGGATAAACAAATCAATAACAAAAACAGCAATAGCAAGCGAACTCCGTTATCGCCGACTATTTGAAGCAGCCAGAGATGGTATTTTAATTTTGGATGCTGAAACAGGAATGATCGTTGATGTTAATCCTTATATGATAGAGATGTTAGGTTTTCCTTATGAAGCATTTATTAAGAAAACAATATGGGAAATAGGTTTCTTTAAAGATATATTAGCTAATAAAGATAATTTTTTAGAATTGCAACAAAAAGGATATGTGCGTTACGAAGACCTACCATTGGAAACAGCGTATGGTAAGGTATTAGATGTTGAATTTATCAGCAATTCTTATATGGCTGATAATATAAAGGTAATACAATGTAATATCCGGAATATTACTGATCGTGTAAAAGCAGAAAAGCTAAAGCATGAAAGTGAGTATTTCTTTAAAGAAACTCAAAAAGCAGCAACTATAGGTTCGTACAAAACAGATTTTATTAAGGGACGTTGGGAGTCATCTGAAGTACTAGATACAATTTTTGGTATTGATAAAGATTATGACAGATCAGTTTCAGGTTGGCTCGATATAATACACCCTGATGATAACGAAATGATGAACAGCTATCTGATAGAAGAAGTTATTGCAAAGCGTAATGATTTTGATAAAGAATATAGAATTGTTCGTAATAATGATAATCAAACCAGATGGGTGCTTGGTTTAGGTAAAGTAAGCTTTGATGATAATGGTAATATCATTACGATGATAGGAACTATACAAGATATAAGCGAACGTAAGCTTATAGAAGAAGCTCTTATTATAAGTGAGACACGATACAAGGTTCTGGTTAGGGATATGCAAGTGGGATTATTAATACAAGGGTCAAAAGCTGAAATATTATTAAGTAATAACAAAGCTTTTGAATTACTTGGCTTGACAGAAGATCAACTTTTAGGCAAAACATCTTTTGATCCCGACTGGAATGTAATACACGAAGATGGTTCTCCTTTCCCAGGATCAACACATCCGGTACCGCAAGCTATCGAAACACGTAAGTCGGTTGCAAATGTAATAATGGGAGTATACCAACCTACTACCGGAAACAGAGTATGGTTGTTAGTATGTGCAGAACCTCAGCTAAATCAATCGGGAGAAGTAGAACAGGTTGTGTGTTCATTTGTTGAAATAACTAAACGAAAGCAAGCAGAATTAAAACTTAAAGAAAGTGAAGAAAAATATCGTTTATTATTCGAGAATATGGTAAATGGATTTGCTATTCATGAGATAATATTAAACGATAATGGTGAACCTTGTGATTACAGATTTTTAGAATTAAATCAGGCATTCGAGAAGTTAACTGGTCTTACAAACAAAGATGTTGTAGGAAAGACATGCATGGAAGTAATGCCCGAAACCGAACAATATTGGATTGATACTTATGGAAAAGTAGCTTTAACAGGAAAAGGTATTGAATTTGAAAACTACAGCAAAGAATTAAATAGACATTTCCATGTTGATGCTTACTCTCCTGAACCCGGCAAATTTGCAACAGTTTTTGCTGATATTACCGAACGAAAATTGTTAGAAGAGCAATTGATTATGTCAAATAAAGCCCTTGTGCGTTCAAATCAGGAATTGGAACAATTTGCTTATGTGGCTACTCACGATTTACAGGAACCTTTAAGAATGGTAGCAAGCTTTACACAATTGCTCGAGAAGAAGTATAAAGATAAACTGGATGCTGATGCCAATGAATTTATTCGTTATGCGGTGGATGGAGCACTACGAATGCAAAAACTTATAAATGACTTGTTGGATTATTCAAGAGTAAATACTCAGGAAAAGGTATTTCAACAAGTTGATTCTTCTACTATAATCGGACAAGTGATTTCGGGTCTTCAGTTATTGATAATTGAGAATACTGCATTAATTACTAACGACGATTTACCTGTTATTAATGCAATTGATTCGCAGATGGTACAGATTTTTCAGAATCTTATTGAGAATGCAATAAAGTTTAAAAAGAAAAATGAGATTCCAAAAATACAGATCTCTTGCATTAAGAAAGAAAATGTGTTCGAATTTTCTGTTAAGGATAATGGTATAGGTATTGATATGCAGTTTCACGAAAGAGTATTCCTTATATTTCAACGCTTACATTCGGTTAGAGACTACCCCGGTACCGGTATAGGGCTTTCTCTTTGCAAACGTATTATCGAAAGACATGGCGGTACAATCTGGTTTGAATCGATATTAGATGAAGGAACTACTTTTTATTTTACTAT